>JAPUGB010000241.1 GCA_027293165.1 Gammaproteobacteria bacterium | reverse complement strand
CAACGAACAATGGAGCGGGCGCTGAAATCCGGAGCGTTGCCAGAACGCTTCAGGTTCAATGATTTGAGGGCGAAATCCGCTAGTGACGACACTCTTGCGGCTGCTACAGAGAGACTAGGGCATTACGATATGCGGACGACGCAGAGATTCTATCGAAGGAAACCGGCACGGGTTAGGCCGCTGCGTTAGTTCAGATTGCCCCCAATCCCGAAAGAGTTTTGGACAATCAGCGATATTTTGGACACTTGCCGCAGCGCACACCGCTGAAACCCTTTAAATTGGCGCGCCCGGAGAGATTCGAACTCCCGACCTGCTGGTTCGTAGCCAGCCACTCTATCCAACTGAGCTACGGGCGCGTGAAACGGTAGTTACGTCTTAAGTTATCGGATTCTAAACCAGCGGCGCTTCGCGCTGCCGGCACTCCCCTCGGCTTTGCCTCGGGCCCGGCCGCTCGCCTGCATGCTCGCGGCGTTCGCGGTTCGCCGAGCGTTGCTCGGCGCTCACCACCGCTTACCCAACTGAGCTACGGGCGCGTATTCTAGCATCGTGTCCGAACGGGCTCAATGGGCGGTCCATGGGCGATCAGCCATTGCAGCGATCCAGGCTGAGATTCTGCATCTCCCCAGCGGTGGCAGTGCAGATGACCCGCATCGGCTGGCAGCAGACTTCACAGTCCTCGACGTAGTCTTGCTCGTCGACCGACAAATCCAGCACCAGGGTGATGGCTTCGCCGCAGTAGGGACAAGTGCTCGCCGCTTCTTCGATCATCCCTGTCAGAAATTGTCTTTGCGCCGGCGGGTCTCCGCGAATACCTCAACATCGGATGCCCCGGTAAGCCCCACCGTGCGTTTAAGGTCCTTGCTCGTCGGCCGCAGAAACGGGTTGGTTCGCTTCTCCAGTCCTATCGTTGTCGGTATCGTCGGCTTGCCCTCTGCCCGCAGCCGATCGACTTCCTTAGCCCGTCTCACCAGGTCCTGGTTCTGTGGCTCGACCGTTAGGGCAAACCGGGCATTCGTCTGCGTGTATTCGTGAGCGCAATAGATCTTGGTGTCGTCCGGCCAGGCCATTAGTTTCTGCAAGGAATTCCACATTTGCTGTGGCGTGCCTTCGAAAAGCCGGCCGCAACCCATTGAAAACAAAGTATCACCGACGAACGCGACGCCGTCATCCTCGAAGTGATAGACGATATGTCCGCGGGTATGCCCTGGCGTGTCGTAGACTTTTGCCTGGTGCGTTCCAAACGCATAGCTATCACCATCGCCAACTTCTATGTCGATGCCGGGAATCCGTCCCGCGTCGGCGCGGGGGCCAACAATTGTGCAGCCGGTCTTGTCTTTTAACTCCAGGTTGCCGCCGGCATGGTCCCTATGGTGATGGGTATTTATTATGTGCGTAAGCGTCCAGTCGGTATCGTCGAGCGCATGTTCAATCGCAGCAACGTCGGGTGTATCGATGACGGCGGTGAGTTCCGCATCTGAATCGTGCAGCAGATAACAGTAGTTATCGGACAAACACGGGAACATGTGGATTTTCAGTTCCGACATTGGCTTGGCTCTGTATTAAACATCGTGTGTCCGCGTCATTGTTCTTGCAAACGTGGCAGCAGTTCCGCCAGGTTGCAGGGCCGGGTGCGAATATCCAACTGTGCGCTGATAAGTTTGTCCCAGCCCGTTGCGCAAGCGCCGGTAGAGCCCGGCAGGCAGAAAATATAGGTGCCGTTGGCGACGCCGGCGAGACATCGCGACTGCAGCGTCGAGGTGCCGATGTCCTCGTAGGACAGCATCCGGAACATTTCCCCGAAACCATCGATCGTCTTGTCCAGCAGAGGTTGCACAGCTTCGGGCGTGCCGTCGCGGCCGGTGACGCCCGTGCCGCCGGTCGTGATGATCGCGTTAAAACCCGGGTTTGCAATCCACTCGGAGACGGCGGCCCGAATCCTGAATTTATCGTCCGGTTCGATCCGCCGATCGCCGAGACGGTGGCCAGCGGCTTCCAGGCGTTCGACCAGCAGCTGACCGGACGTGTCCGTATCTTCGTTACGGCTATCCGACACCGTCATGATCGCGATGGTCAGTGGCCGAAAGTCCGGTTTTGTTGCGCCGTTACTCATACCAGCTTGCGGGTTTGCAGAGAGATGATCGGAATTACAAGCGCCTTATTGTCTCACAGCCGTGATGGCCCCAGCCTGGCTCAGGCAGCATCGCCGCCGCCGGAGCGACGGAACTGATCGCGTAAAAATTCGGCGAATGCCTGGCACGCATCCGAGGTTGTAAACATGCCTACGAGCCGGCCATGGCGCATGACTACGACGGATCTAACATGTTGCCTGGCCATATAGGCCAGTACGGAGTCGAGCCGGGCATCGAACTCGACAGCGTAAGGCTCCGGCACCATCGCGTCTCTGACTTTGAGTTCATCGGCAGCGGGGTCGGCAATATCGGGTCCAAGCATCAGCTTGATATCCCGGTCGGATACGAGTCCAACGACCTTGTCATCGTCCGTTACCGGCAGATGGCGAATGTTGTGTTCCCGCATGAATTCCAACGCTTCGCTGACCGCTGCGTCCGCCTCGACGGAGAATGGAAACGTCGTCATGACGGATTTGATTCGCGGGATGCGTATCATGGTAGGCGTAACCCAGAAACCTGTAACCGGACAGTTTATACCCTATTGAACCCGTGGTTCAGTAGTTGCCCATCTCCCA
>JAPUGB010000240.1 GCA_027293165.1 Gammaproteobacteria bacterium | reverse complement strand
CGGATCAGACCGACGGTGAACGGCGGGTGGAAAAGTCAGCGATTGTTGCATCGCTGCTCGCGAACTACGCTGAGCTCAGCGCGGATTGGCCCGGGCCGGCCCCATTCTCGGGCTGGTTCGGCGCACCGGTCAATAACGCCAGTCTCGCCGCGGTATCGGTCTACGAGGACTACGTGCCGGCATTTCATGCCTTGCTACAGCAGAACAGCGGTGACCTGGCGGCGTTTTATCAACGCTCCGTGGCACTCGGCGAGATGGAAGTGGAGCAGCGGCGCGCTGCGTTGTTGGCGTTGGCAGGCAACCCCGAACAGCAACCGTAATTACGCAGGCCGGCCCGCAAACATAGCGTGCCGGCCCGAGCCCTTAGTTCTAGCGTCGCGACTCGATCAGCGAATCTGTAACAGCAATGTGCGGTTGCCGCGTTGAATTCGCAGCAGCAACAGGTTCTGGTCCTCGGCAACCTCGCGCAATTCCTTGACGGAGTTTACCTGCTGTCGGTTCAATGACGTGATGATGTCACTGGGCCGCAGTCCACTGAGGGCTGCCGGGCTGCCGGCATCGACGCTGTCTACCACCACAGCCCTGCCACCGTAGTTTTCGGCTTCGCCGTTGTAGTTGGAGAATTGCGCACCGGCCAGTCCCGGATGCAGTTCCCCGGCCGCCATGACCGGATTCATGTCGAGTTCGTCCAGCATCGCGGTCACCGTTTCGCGGTCACCGTCGCGTATGAGGAGGAGTTTGACCGTCTCACCGCTGCGTTTGAGACCGATGGTGGTGCGCAGGTCCGCGGCGTCCTTGATCGGTACACTGTTGACCGAAACGATAACGTCGCCGACCTCGACACCGGCCTTTTCTGCGGCAGAGCCCGGCACGATTTCCTGGACCAGCGCGCCCTGGACTGCTTCGACGCCGATGGCCTCGGCGGTTTCGGCGTTGAAATCGCTGATGCTGACGCCCAGCAAACCACGCCGCACCTCACCGAACTCGATGATCTGGGCCATGATCGCCTTGGCGATGTTCACCGGTATCGCGAACCCGATGCCGATATTGCCGCCACTGCTGCTGAAAATCGCCGAGTTGATGCCGATCAGCTCGCCTTTCAAATTGATTAACGCGCCGCCGGAATTGCCGGGATTAATCGACGCATCGGTCTGAATAAAATCCTCGTAGCCGTCGCGGCTGATGCCGTGGCGGCCCAGTGCGCTGACGATGCCCGAAGTCACGGTGTGCTGCAGACCGAATGGATTGCCGATGGCGACCACGAAATCGCCGACCTGTAGTTCCTCGGAATCGCCCAGCGGCATCTCCACGAGGTCTTCGAATTCTTCCAGTAACAGCACGGCGATGTCGGTACCCGGATCCGACCCCACCACGGTTGCTTGCAGCGAGCGGTCGTCGTCGAGCACGACCTCGATCTGATCGGCGTTCTCAATGACGTGGTGATTGGTCAGCACGTAGCCTTTACGCGCATCGACGATGACGCCGGAACCCGCGCTGCGGACTTGGCGCTCGCGTTGCCGCGGCACCCCGAAAAACCGCCGAAAAAACGGATCGTCCATCAGCGGGTTACGTGGCGACCTGACCGTGCCCTGGGTGGCGATGTTGACGACGGCGGGCGAGGCCCGGCTGACCAACGGTGCCAGGCTCGGCACCTCCTGGTCCCCAACTTTAGCCGGCAGTTGGGCAAAAGCGTTAACCGATACAACAACAGCGGCCAGCACGCCCGGGCGGAACCGGGACAAAACTTGATTCATTAATTCAACCTTATGCCTGGAAAGGGAATGCGACCCGGAATGATAGCGGGTTTCGTTAAGGACAGCAGCAGCGGGCGAAAGGTTCCGCCCACTGCCGTGATCTTTGACGCTTATTGACCGGCCCCGCTCAGGATGCCTGGACCTCAATGCGCTGGGGCTGCAGCTTTTCCTGCTTGGGGATGCTGACCTCCAGGACCCCGTTCCGATTGACAGCCGAGATGGCGGCTGCATCAGTGGTGTCCGGCAGTCGGAAGCGACGCTGAAAGCGCCCGGTCACGCGCTCGACGTGGCGATAGCCTTCTTTCTCCTCATCGCTCGCCGCGGATCGCGATCCCTGAATGGCCAATACCCCATCTTCCAACGTGACTTCAATGTCTTCGGGGGCCACGCCCGGCAAATCCGCGTGGACGACGTAGCGCTGGTCCTCTTCCTGGATATCCACCGACGGCAACCAGCCGCTGGCGCGGTCTTCATCGCCCGGCAAACCAGCGACGAAACCGGCACCGAACAGGCGCTGGCTCCGGCTGAACGGCCGATACCGGGTAGGTGTGTAACGAATAACGTTCATGATCTTGGTCTCCTGCATTTCTGAGTGTTTGGTCGCACCACCACGGGCGACTTTCATAGGCCCTGTAATGGGGTTGGCGGGCCAAATTTCAAGCTTTCGGGTGTGGGAAAACTGTGGGAAAGACCTGCAAGAGCTGGGGACAAAAAAACACAAGATATTGTGGTTTGGGGGGTCGAAAAAAACCTGCAATTCAGGCGCTTAGATTTACCATTCTAAATTGACGATAATATCTTAAGTTATTGTTTTTAATACAATCATCCTTCGTAATCGGAGCGAAGGAAATCCTTGACAGAACCCGCGCTGAGACATAATCTAGGCGCTCGTCGGTACAACATCTTGTGCCGATCCATTTGGCTTTTTTTGTTCCGGATCAGGGGGGTCTGGCCGGATTTGGTCGCCGATGAACGCGTTTGGTAGTGGGTGGGACAGCCGCGAAACCGGGGATTGCGCGCTGTTTTACCGGGCAGCCCGGGACCGTTGGCAGGGGATGAGGGGGACGGCGTCAGGCCGTCAGGTTGGGGCCAGTATGTTGGGGGGTGGAATCAAACAATGAAAACCGCAGCGCAGAGGGAACCTGCCGTCACGTCCGCGATCCCCTTCCAGCAAGTATCGGTCGACATCTGGGATACCAAGTATCGACTGAAGTCAAAAACCGGCGCCATCAGCGATGAAACCATGGACGACACCTACCGGCGGGTCGCCAAGGCGCTGTCCGACGTGGAAGCCGAAGCCGATCGGGAGCAGTGGTTCGAATCATTTTTCTGGGCGCTGCGCAAAGGCGCTATTCCGGCTGGCCGTATCATTTCCAATGCCGGTGCGACCGAGCACAAACCGGCGACCTCGACGATCAACTGCACCGTGTCCGGCAGCATCGGTGATTCGATGCACGACATTCTCGACAAAGTCCACGAGGCCGGCCTGACGCTGAAAGCCGGTTGCGGAATCGGCTACGAATTTTCTACGCTGCGTCCCAAAGGCGCCTACGTGTCCGGCGCCGGTGCCTATACGTCGGGACCGCTGTCGTTCATGGATATCTACGACAAGATGTGTTTCACGGTGTCGTCGGCTGGCGGGCGCCGCGGCGCGCAAATGGGCACCTTCGACATCGGCCATCCCGACGTCATGGATTTCATCCGCGCCAAGCGCGAAAACGGCCGGCTGCGGCAATTCAACCTGTCGTTGCTGATCACCGACGAATTCATGCGGGCGGTGAAAAACGGCGAGGACTGGGTCATGTCCTTTCCGCTGGACCGGCAGCAGCTCGAGTCCGACAACGTCGATCTTGAAAACCCGGAGCAGGTCATCTGGCGCGACTGGCCGATCACCGAAGGTTACCTGACCGACGATGATGGCCGGGTGGCCTGCAAGGTGTACAAAACGCTTCCGGCACGCCGGTTGTGGGACGTCATCATGAGTTCCACTTATGATTTTGCCGAGCCCGGTTTCGTGTTGATTGACGGCGTCAACGACATGAACAACAACTGGTTCGATGAGAACATTCGCGCGACCAATCCGTGCGGAGAGCAGCCGCTGCCGCCGTACGGATCCTGCCTGCTGGGCTCGGTCAACCTGACCCGGTTTGTCCTCGATCCGTTTTCGGACAAGGCCCGGTTCGACTGGGAGGACTTCCGCGAAGTCGTGCAGGTATTCACGCGCATGCTCGACAATGTCGTCGAGGTCAATGGCTTGCCGCTCGACGGCCAGCGCGACGAAATCCTGCGCAAGCGCCGCCACGGCATGGGGTTTCTCGGGCTCGGTTCGACGCTGAGCATGTTGCGCATGAAATACGGTTCTGCGGAGTCGGTTGAGTTCACCGAATCGGTGGCACGTGAGCTGGCGGTGGCCGGCTGGCAGGCGGCGCTGGAGCTGTCCCGGGAAAAGGGGCCGGCGCCGATCATGAACGAGGAATTCACCGTGACGGCGGGCATGCTGCGCAGTCGTCCGGCGATGGCTGCCGACGGCTACCAGCCCGGTGACAAGGTTCCCGGGCGCATTCTGCACGGCCGCTACAGCCGCTACATGCAGCGCCTGGCCGAAGTGGAACCGGAACTGGTCGACGCCTTGATCGAGGAGGGCGCGCGCTTCACGCATCACAGTTCGATTGCGCCAACCGGCACGATCTCGCTGTCACTGGCAAACAATGCCAGCAACGGCATTGAGCCCAGCTTTGCCCAGCATTATTTCCGCAACGTGATTCGCGAAGGAAGAAAAACCAAGGAAAAGGTTGACGTGTTTTCGTTCGAGCTGTTGGCCTACCGGCAGCTCGTCAATCCACGGGCGATGCCGGGCTCAGACGATCCGGACGAGCAGCTGCCGGAATATTTCACGACAGCTGAGGACGTCAAGCCCACCGAGCACGTTGACGTCCAGGCAGCGGCGCAGAAATGGGTCGATTCGTCGATTTCAAAAACGGCCAACGTGCCGACTGACTTCCCGTATGAGGACTTCAAAGACATTTATATGTACGCCTATGAAAAAGGGCTGAAAGGCTGCACGACGTTCCGGTTCAACCCGGAGGCATTTCAGGGCGTGCTGGTCACCGAGAAGGATCTGCAAAACACCTTATATACGTTCGTCCTCGAAGACGGTGCCGAGATCTCGGTGGCCGGGGACGAAGAGGTCGAGTACGACGGCGAAGTGCATACGGCCGCGAATCTGTTCGATGCACTGAAAGAGGGCTACTACGGAAAATTCTAAGGGTGGCCGATTGGAGCGGCGGCCGCCAAGCACAAGCGAAGAAGTGAAAACATGGCAACGATCAAAATAGACAAGAAAATCGTGGACTACCGGGTTGAGCAGCCCGAGAACGAAGTAGCACCAGACACGGGCGAAGTTGCTGCGAAGTCAGACACGGCCGCCGCGCTACCGCGGGAGACCAGCGCGGACGGCAAGGTCGTCCGCATGCACGAGAAACTGGATCGGCCCGAAATGCTGCGAGGTTCGACCTACAAGGTCAAAACGCCGGTGTCCGACCATGCGATGTACGTGACCATCAATGACATCGTTTTGAACCCGGGCACCGAGCACGAAAACCAGCGGCCGTTTGAGATCTTTGTCAATTCCAAAAACCTGGACCACTACCAGTGGATCGTCGCGCTGACCCGCATCATGTCCGCCGTGTTCCGCAAAGGCGGTGATGTGACGTTTCTGGTCGACGAACTGAAAGCGGTGTTTGACCCGCGTGGTGGCTACTGGCAGCCGGGCGGTAAGTACATGCCGTCGATCATCGCCGAGCTCGGGCATATCGTCGAGAAACACCTGCAATACATCGGCCTGCTGCCACCGGTGACGCTGGATAAGCATCAGCTACGGTTGATCGAGGCCAAGCGGCGGGAATACGAAGAGCAACAGAAACAGCGGGATGCATTTGCGAAGAGCGAGGGCCCCGACGGCGCGCAGTTGTGCTTGCACTGCAATACCGTCGCCGTCGTCAAGATGGACGGCTGCATGACTTGCCTGGCTTGTGGGGATTCGAAGTGCGGGTGAAGTGACGGCTGGCGAGGCCATCAGGGATACACGGAGCATTTACCGACTGCTTCGTCACACAAATCGCGTTGCGTCGGTTTCACTAATATTTAACTCAACGAATCCGCTTCCCGCTACTGACTGGTGGCCAAAGGCCCGGGCTGCGTAACGCAAACGGTCGCCGCGAGTTAGGGCTTTCCGACAGCACGCGAAGATTACCCAATCGCAAGAGCGATGCGTTCTCGAATGTTTTAACCGCATCCGATGATCGGCCGCCATCCAGGTTCCGATCGTGAACATTCGATTTCCACCGCCTGTGCTAACATTCCGGCCTGCGTCACAGGCGGTTTTTTCAAGCCATGAGTCTGACTGTTCCTGACTTTTCCGCGGTCCGTATTCTGGTGGCGGGCGATTTGATGCTCGATCAGTACTCCTTCGGGCCGACGACGCGAATCTCCCCGGAAGCGCCGGTGCCGATCGTGCGCGTAACCGAGACCGAGGCACGTGCCGGCGGCGCCGCGAACGTCGCGGTCAACCTGTCCAGCCTTGGTGCGATCACGACGGTGGCCGGTGTCGTTGGCAAAGATGCCCATGCGACGGTATTGCGCGAACTGCTCGAGTCGCAGGGCATTCGCACGGCGCTGGCCGAGTCGAGTGATCGACCGACGGTCACGAAGCTGCGCGTGTTGAGTCGTAACCAGCAGTTGCTGCGACTGGATACCGAAGAGATCTACGCTGCAGACGATGCATCGATGGTGGCGGCCATCTTGAAAACCGAGTTGGCCGGTAACGACATTTGCATCTTGTCGGACTACGCCAAGGGTACGCTCGGCGATGTGGCGGCGTTGATCGCCCAGTGTCGCGAGCAGGGTGTGCCCGTGCTGGTGGATCCGAAGGCTGCCGATTTCACCGCGTATCGGGGCGCGACGGTGCTGACCCCGAACCGGGCCGAATTCGAAGCCGTGACCGGGGCCAGCCAAGACGACAACACGCTGGTGTCTCGGGCGGAGGCGCTGCGCAACGAGCTCGACTTGCAGGCGCTGGTCGTCACCCTGGGCGAACGGGGCATGCTGGTCGTGGCCAATGACAGCGAA
>JAPUGB010000024.1 GCA_027293165.1 Gammaproteobacteria bacterium | reverse complement strand
AGTATGGAAATAGATAATGTCCTTGCCGATGAAGTGGTACAGCTCGGTTTGACTGTCGGCCGCGAAATACTCATCAAACTGCAGGTCAGTGCGACTGTCGCAAAGGTTTTTGAAGCTGGCCAGGTAACCGATCGGGGCATCCAGCCAGACGTAGAAATACTTGTCCTCAGTATCCGGAATCCGAAAGCCGAAGTAGGGTGCATCGCGGGATATATCCCAATCCCTGAGTCCGGCGTCAAACCACTCTTGGAGTTTCCGCGCGACGCTGGTGTCGACCGCGCCGCTGGCGATCCAGTCCCTGAGCATTGTTTCGAACTCTCCGAGGCGGAAGAACAGGTGCTCGGATTTCTTTAACACCGGTGGTGCACCACTCAGTATCGACTTTGGATTGCGGATTTCGCCCGGCGAGTAGGTGGCACCACACACCTCGCAGCTGTCCCCGTACTGGTCCTCGGCACCACAGGCCGGACAGGTGCCGCGAATGAACCGATCCGGCAGGAACATCCCGGCTTCTTCGTCGTAGGCCTGCTCGATCACGCGACGTTCGATCAGATTGCGCTCCGTCAGGCGATGGTAGATCGCTTCTACGAGCACGCGGTTTTCCTCGGAGTGGGTGGTGTAAAAATTGTCAAAGTTGACCATGAACCGGGCAAGATCGCGCTCGTGCTCTCGTTGGTATGCCGCCACCATATCCTCGGCGTTAACGCCCTCTTCCCGGGCTTGCAGCATGATGGGGGTGCCATGAGCATCGCTGCCACAGACGAAAATGCAGTTGCGGCCCCGCAGCTTCTGGAAGCGAACCCAGATATCCGCTTGAATGTATTCAACGAGGTGCCCTAGGTGGATGGGCCCGTTCGCGTATGGCAACCCGCTGGTGACCAGGATTTTACTTGTCTGCTTCTCCATCGCATTACGGTGCCAAGCGGGACGTCCCGGGGGATCCTCCATGATGGTCATTCAAGCCGGTCCGGTCGCCGGGACGCGCCGCAAGGTTAACAGGAACCGCCGTGCGAAACCGCACTAGCTGCGGTACGTGCTAATTCTGGGCGTGAGCCACCGTAATGGACTTCAGTTCGATAGCTCCAGGACAGCCGGATAATAGCCTGATGGCCAGGCACAGACGAACCGGCATCGAGCGCAACGGCTCGGCACGACGCTGTGATCAGATATTCTGGCGGCGGTCGCTGGCCCTGCCGGGGCATCAGGTTATGGTTTTGTATGGTTCGAATTTACGCTTGTCGTTGCAGGCGTGGTAGGCCTCTTCGCCGCTGATTTGACCTTTGTCGAACAGATCGCGTAGCGATGAATCCATCGTAACCATCCCAACTTGGCGCGCGCCTTGCATTGCGGTCTCGAGTTGATCGATCTTGCCCTGGCGAACCAGGTTAGCAACCGCCGGAGTGTTGATCAGTATCTCCAAGGCAGCCACCCGTCCTGATTTGTCTTTGCGGGGTATCAGTTGCTGCGAAACGACTCCGCGAATCGAAGTGGCCAGCATGGTTCGAACATGTGACTGCTTGTCCGTGGGGAAAACATTCACGATCCGGTCCACCGTTGGGGCCGCACCGTTTGTGTGCAAGGTGCCCATGACGAGGATGCCCATCTCGGCAGCGGTCACGGCGATGCTTATCGTTTCCAGGTCGCGCATTTCGCCGACCAGGATGACGTCCGGGTCTTCGCGCAAACCCGAGCGCAGGGCTTCGGCGAAGCCGGGTGTGTGCAGCCCGACTTCGCGCTGGCTGATCAAGCAGTTTTTCCTTTCATGCACGAATTCGATCGGGTCTTCGATCGTCACAATATGTCCGTTGAGGCGGCCATTGATTTCGTCGATCATCGCGGCCAGTGTCGTTGACTTCCCAGAACCGGTTTTCCCGGTCACCAGGATCAGCCCTTGCGACTGCTGACAGAGCTGTTTCAGCACCGCCGGCATACCCAGTTCCGCCAAGCTCATTGCCTGGCTCGGGATGACCCGAAACACCCCGCCCATGCCGGTAAGGTGCCGAAACACATTGACCCGGAATCGCGCGAGCCCAGCAACATGATGCGCAAAATCGGCCGAATCATTGGCCTCGAATTGTTTTTGGGCTTTCGCCGGCATAATTTCGTACAGGATTTCCTGGGTTCGTTCGGCGTTGTTGGGCGCAACATCCATCACCTGCAGTGTTCCATGTACCCGAATTCGCGGCGGCTGGCCCGCAATCACGTGCAAATCGGACGCACCTTGATTAACGATGTGCTTCAGATACTCGTTAACCTGGCTCATGCTGTTTTCCTGCGGTTACCGGCGATAACGCGGTCTCGGTCGCAGCGCGTCGTTATATTCGTCGGAATCACTTTGCGACCTGTGTCAGAGTCATGTTGACGGTACTGGTAACAAACTTCTCGAACAGCGATTTGTCGTTCGCAAACCGCACAGCGTCACCTGCATCAATTGTCTTGCTTTGGATAGCGTCCAGCAGCGCTTGGTCCATCAGTTGCATCCCGTAATCCTGGCCGGTCTGTAACTGCGACGGGATCATGTGAGTCTGCTCCGTCATGATCAGGTTGGAGATGGCCCGCGTCATGACCAGAATTTCAAGAACCGCGCGGCGTCCCTTGCCATCGGGCGTCTTGACGAGATTCTGGGTCACTACCGCGTTCAGGCTCTGCGACAGGAATGCCTTGGTTTGTTCGCGATAATCGCTCGGCAATGCGTCGATCATCCGGTCGATAGTTTTCACCGCGCCAATCGTGTGCAGTGTTCCCAACACCAGATTACCCGTCTCGGCGGCAGTCATGGCCATCATGATCGTCTCGGCATCGCGCAGCTCACCAACCAGGATGACGTCAGGGTCCTCGCGCAACGCTGCCCGAATTCCAACGGCGAAATTCGGTAGGTGCGTTTCGAGTTCCCGTTGCACGATCTGACACTTGTTGCTGTCGTGGACGAACTCGATCGGGTCCTCAAGGCTGATGATATTCAGTTGTCTGGTTTGGTTCAGGTGATTGATCATCGCTGCGAGCGTTGTGGATTTGCCGGTACCGGTGGAACCGGTGAGCAGGACCATGCCCTGGTGGTTTTCTGCGAGTTGCGCCAGGATGCCGGGCAGATTAAGGCTTTCCAGCGTCGGAACCTGGGTCGGTATGTAACGAAACGTGGCGCCGACCCCGGTGGCCTTGCGAAACAGGTTGACGCGAAAGCGTCCGCCATCTTCAGACACGTAGGAAAAATCAACGTCATGCCCGGACAGGAATGTTTCGCTCTGCCTTCCCGTAAGAATTTCGTTGATGTAGCCCTCCAGCTCCGCGTCAGCGAGATCGCGGAACTTGATAGGCATCAGTTCGCCGTGTAAGCGCAGCATCGGCGGAACGCCGACGGCGAGGTGCACGTCCGAACAACCATTCTGCAGACCTAGTTTAAGAAATGAATCGATTTTGGGCATGTCAGTGAGCCATATTAAAAATGTTTTACTTTCCGTGCATTGCACGAACCAGTGTTGCCATCGAGTCATAGCGTCCGGTTGGGTCGACACTCATCGCCTTCTGCACGACATCGCCTAATTCGGAAGGTAGCTTGCGGTTCATATCGTCACAGCGTTTTGCCTTGCCCTGTACGTGCTGATACATGACGGCCATGTGATCGCCCTTGGTGTAGGGAGGCACGCCGGTCAGCATTTCGTACATGATGACTCCGAGGCTGTAGACATCGGCGCGGAGATCGACCTTTTTGCCGAGAATCTGCTCAGGCGCCATGTATTTCGGCGAACCGATGACGTAGCCGGTTTTGGTCAGCGCGGTGTCGCCGGAACCGGCGGCTGCGGCAACCCCGAAGTCGACGATCTTCAACAGACCTGCGTCGTTGATCAGCAGGTTGGCGGGTTTCAGGTCACGGTGAATGACGCCTACCCCGTGCGCGACTGACATTCCGACCGCGATATCCCGGCCCCATGAGAGCGCTTTCTTGATTGGCAGCGGTTGGCGTGGAGCCATCTCTTTGGCTAGCGTGTGCGACGGGAAGTACTCCATCGAAATCGCGTACTTTCCCGACAGGTGCAGGAAATCGTATATTCGAATGACATTTTTGTGCGTGATCATTCGCGAGAACCGCAGTTCGTGAACGAACCGGCTCATCATTTCCTCGTCGGTGCTGACATCTGCATTCAGGAACTTCAGAATCAGCTCCTCGCCGACGACCTGATCCTCGACCAGAATAACGGTGCCAAACGCGCCTTTGCCGATTTGCTCCATATACTTGTACCGGTTTTCAATGACATCGCCAGGCCGAAGCTTGGTGATGTCCAGCAGCGATGATGCTGCAACGGCAACCTGATTTATCTGAGAGTTTTCTTCCAACATCGTGAACGCGGGCGCTTCACCGTCGTCCGGTTTATCCTCCATGCCGATGGCAGTGTCGCCGAATTGACTCTCGATTCGCAGCAGCGCATTGGAAATCGCCTTGACCATTGTCGAGTCGCCCCGCGCGTCAACGGCCTTGATCTGCTGCTTAATCGTGTCTGCTATGCCCCCCTCGGCCAACTTGGCCAGTGCGTTGATGGCCTCGACCCGGATTTCCTTCTCCGGGCGCTGCAGCAACGGCAGCAGTTTGTCGGCAACATCTGCCTGCCCCAGTTTGCTCAGCGCCCTGAGTACCACCGGAATGTTCTCGGCATCTCCACCGAGCATTTCTGCCAGCGCTGGCACGGCTTCCGCGCTGCCGATATCACCAAGCGCGTCTATCGCCCGCTCGCGAACCCACCAGTCCTGGTCCTTGGTGGCCTTGATCAGCTGGCCGACTGCCCGTTCGTCCTTGGTCTGATTCAGAATCTCGATGGCGGAGCGCCGGACGTCTTCGTTTTCGTCCTGGACCAGTATCAGCACTGCGTCTATGACTTTCGCCCCGCCGATCTTGGCCAGCGCATCCGACGCGCGGGTGCGAACCCACCAGTCGTCATCCGACACGACCGCAAGCAAGTGTTTGACGGTGCTGACGTCGGCGATTTCATTTAACACTTCGACGGCACAGCGACGGGCAAATTCGGACTCGTCTTTCAACGCTTCGATCAAGTATTTGATCGTATCGGGGTGGTGCAAATGGATGACCAGGTCGACCGCCTTGCCTTGCACTTCGAAATCCGGGTCATGCAACAGCGAACAAACGAGCTTTATATCGATATCCTCGGCGTCCATTTTCAATAGGCCTTGGATCGCGGCTTTTCGAATAAACTTGTTCGTATCTTTCAGTTGTTCTTGCAGGATATTTTTCACCTCCGGGCGTTTGAACCGCGACAGGATACCGATCAGGAGGCCCCGCGCGAGATGGTCACTGCCCCCCATGCGTCCGATCATGTCGGGTATCAGGTCCTCGGTGGCCAATGCGGCGACCAGCTTAAACATGGCCCCCATTTCCTGAGGGTCCAGGTCGTAGGCCGCATTCAGTACCTCGCGGACGTTCAGGCGTTTGGCATGGGCGCGCAGAATATCCAGTATCGCGGACTTGGAGACTCCCTCCATCCCGAGATACTTGAAGAGCTTGTTCGGATTGAATTTTGTCGAGTCCGCCATAGCCCGTGCCACGCCGGCGACACAACGCTGGTTCGGGTGTTTCAGGCCCTCGAGAAAATGCTTGAAGTTCGTCTCGTTGGCTTTCTCGGACAGTGCTTCAATCATGCCAACGACCTGAAATTTGTCTGCGCCGCCGAGAGCATCGATCAGGACCGGTATGGAACCCGGCCCGGCCTTTGACAGGCTTTGCAACGCTTTTTTGGCTGCAGGCGTATTGCTGTTTGGCTCGGCTAGCAGTGTTGCAACCGTGCGTTCCGCCTTGAATGCGCTTAATATTTTCATCAAACCTTTGTCAGCTAAGACCTCGCGCAGCCATACCAAGCGACCGTCGCCTGCGCTGCAGCGAATCAATTCGTCCAGCGCGGACAGTCGGGCACGACCCCGGCCGCGACCTGCATCGCCGCCATCCACACGGAATGGGCGGCGGCGGCGGGACGCCGCATCCGGGCCGGATTTCCGGGGCCAGCAGCCCCGCGCTGTGGGGTACAATGTCGCGCTTTGACGGGTCTGGATACTGTTAAACGCGTCACGAATTATGCCTGCCGGTATCGATAAAGAGCTTGAATCCGCCCTGGCGGCGGTGGTGGTCCCGTATCTCGGCACGGACCTGGTGTCGGCCCAGGTGCCGGTGGAGATCCAGGAGCGCGATCAGCGCCTCGAGGTCACGGTGACCTTGGGCTTTCCGGCGGCCGGCTATGCTCCGCAGCTGGCTGACGAGATCGCGGCTGCGCTACAAGATGTGACCCAGGTCGCAGATGTCAGCGTGGAAATTCACTCAAAAATCGTGAGCCACTCGGTGCAGGGAAGTCTGAGTCCGCTGCCGGGGGTGAAAAACATGATCGCCGTCGCGTCGGGCAAGGGGGGTGTTGGTAAATCGACGGTGGCCGTGAACCTGGCTCTGGCGCTTCAGGCAGAGGGCGGCCGGGTCGGAATGCTCGATGCCGACATTTATGGCCCGAGCCAGCCCCGCATGCTCGGTGTTAGCGGTGCCAGGCCGCGCAGCCGCGATGGCAAGAGTTTCGAGCCTATAGACGCCCACGGACTGCAGATGATTTCTATTGGCAACCTGGTCGACGAGAATCAACCGACCGTATGGCGCGGGCCGATGGTGACGTCGGCGCTAACGCAACTGATGTTTCAAACCCGCTGGCGGGATATCGATTACCTGATTGTCGATATGCCGCCCGGCACCGGCGACATCCAGCTGACGCTGAGCCAACGGGTTCCGGTAAGCGGCGTGATAATCGTGACGACGCCACAGGACATTGCCCTGATCGATGCCCAGAAGGGCCTGGAGATGTTTCGCAAGGTCAATGTGGCGGTGCTGGGCATCGTCGAGAATATGAGCACCTTTGCCTGCCCGGATTGTGGTCACGTGACGCCATTGTTTGGCGAAGGTGGTGGTCAACGGATGGCGGCGGAGCAAGGTGTTCCCCTGCTTGGCCGGGTGCCGCTCGATATTCGCTTGCGTCAGGAAACGGACGAAGGCGAACCATCGGTCATCCGCGATACGAGTCAAGATCTGGCTCGGGAATTTCGCGAGATTGCGCGGTATGCTACTGGCCTGCTGTCGCTGCGGCCCAGGGAATACAAAGGTGCTTTTCCCAAGATCGTGGTCGAGGAGAAGAAATGACCATCAAGTCCGATCGCTGGATCCGTCAAATGGCCACAGAGTGCGGCATGATCGAACCGTTCGAACCGGAGCAGATTCGGGCCAACGGCTCCGGGCGCGTGGTGTCTTTCGGCACGTCGAGCTACGGATACGACGTGCGTTGTGCGGCTGACTTCAAGGTATTCACGAATATCAACTCTGCCATTGTCGATCCCAAGGCCTTCGATGAAAGCAGTTTTGTCGATATGCACAATGACGTTTGCATTATTCCACCTAACTCGTTTGTGCTGGCCCGCACGGTCGAGTTTTTCCGCATACCGCGAAATGTGTTGACTATCTGCCTCGGCAAGTCGACTTATGCCCGCTGCGGCATCATCGTCAATGTCACGCCGCTGGAACCGGAGTGGGAAGGCCACGTGACGCTGGAGTTCTCGAATACAACACCGCTGCCGGCAAAAATTTATGCCAACGAAGGTGTCGCCCAGATGATCTTTCTCGAGTCCGACGAGCAGTGCGAGCTGTCATACGCGGACCGTGAAGGCAAATATCAGGGTCAGACCGGCGTCACCTTGCCCAAGACCTGAATTTTCGTGTGGGTTTGTTGTTCCTGCTGTTCGGGTGCGCAACCCGGTTCGATCGAGTGCGCCTGTAACTTTGCTATCGATGTGCGTTTATCATTTTTCCGGCTTTCGACCTGGACCACGTGGTAACACAGTGCCGGCGAAAACCAGATGATGCCGCTTCTTTTCGATCCAGGGCGCTGGCGCCGGTATTTGACTGTGGAGAATCTGCCCGCCGGAGTCTTGACTTCCTCCTCACCCAGATATTCGAATTCGTAAACGCGAAGAGCATTACGGTGGACCATCTGGTAGCGTTCCGGTCCATTTCCCGCTCGCAGATCCAATATGACGGCGAGGTCCGCTGACATGCGGTCGAGGGTCCCGGGATCGATTTCGATATCCCGCTGTTCACCTTCATACAAACTGTCTGCAACACCTGCATTCCAGTCGAAAGCAATATGGGTGTCGTCATCGGGATCGTCGGTACTGTCGTCGAGGTCATACTGTATCGGCACCAAGCCGGCCGGGGTGACGCGAAAGCGGCTGGTTTCAGACATTACCCCGGAGCGAAATGCCTTTGCGAGGCCGAGCGCCCGGGTTCGGTTCTTGTAAATGTAGATATCGGCATCGTCGGTTTCGGTCAGGCTGATCTGCATCTCACCGACCGCAATACCATAGGCTTTGATTTTGTAGGTCAACTCGAACCCGGTCGGCTGTGGCACCGGGTTCGCCTCCAGGACCAGCGCTGTGCAGGCCAGCCCCAGCCCTACCCATACGGGAAAGCTAAAGCGGCTGGGCATGCTCTTCGTCCACGATGACCGGTTGCCGTAAAGCCTGGCCGTCCAGCCAAACGGTGTCGTCGCGCAGATCGAGTCTGCGTTCGGCGATCCACTCGATCGTGCGCGGGTAAATAATGTATTCGCCAGTCTGTACGCGGGCAGCCAGGCTCTGCTCGGTCTCGGCATCATGGATCCTTACGCGGTACTGAATAATCGGTGGGCCGGCATCCAGTTGCGGGGTAACGAAATGCACCGTTGAACCGTGCCACGCGTCACCCGTCTCCAGCACGCGCCGGTAGGTATGCAAGCCCGGGTATTTAGGCAGTAGCGACGGGTGAATGTTCAACATTCGTCCCTGGTAGTGCTCTGTCAACTCGTCGGAAATGATGCGCATGAACCCGGCCAGCACGATCAGTTCCGGTTGCAGGGTGCCCAGTTCGTCGTAAAGCTTCCGATTGAATTCGCGCCGGTCGGCGCAGCTCCGGTAATCCACGACCACGGTGGATATGCCGGCAGTACGGGCACGCTCCAGTCCATTGGCTTGCGGGCAGTCACTCAGCACGCTGGCGAAGCTGACCGGCAACTGGCCCGCCTGCTGTGCGTCGATGATCGCTTGCAGGTTGGTGCCGTTGCCGGAAATCAGGACAACGGTTTTGAGACCCTGACCGACGGTCATGAGGGGATGTGTACCTGTCCGCTGCCTGCTACTGCCTCACCGATGATCGACGCGGTTTCGCCTTCGTTCGTCAGTGATGCAACTGCCTCATCGACACAATGCTCCGGGACGATGACGACCATACCTATGCCGCAGTTAAAGGTCCGGTACATTTCGCGTGCTTCAATCTGCCCCTGGTCCTGCAGCCAGTCAAAAATTCGCGGGCGTTGCCAGGCGGTTGGTTCCAGATGCACATCGATGGACGGCGGCAGTATTCGTGCCAGATTGTCGGACAAACCGCCGCCGGTAATGTGGGCGATTCCGTGAACCGGACAGGCGTCGAGCAATTTGAGGATGGCCTGCACATAGATACGCGTCGGGACCAGTAGCTGCTGTCCGAGCGTGCTGCCGTTCCAGCTGCTGTCTGCGGACTTTCCGCTATCGGCCAAAAGCCGGCGGATCAGCGAGTACCCGTTCGAGTGAGGTCCGGAGGAGGCCAGCCCAACGAGTCGGTCACCGGCACTAATCATGCTGCCATCGATGAGCGCATCCTTTTCCGCGATACCGACACAAAAACCCGCTAGATCATAGTCCGGTTCCTGATACATGCCCGGCAGTTCAGCGGTCTCGCCGCCCAGGAGGGCCGCGCCTGCCTGACGGCAACCTTCCGCTATTCCCTCGATGACCGACGCCGCCACGGTCGTATCCAGTCGGGCGCAGCCGTAGTAATCGAGGAAAAACAGGGGCTCCGCACCTTGAACCACGACATCGTTTGCGCACATAGCGACGAGGTCGATACCCACCGTATTGTGCAGGTCGAGTTCGATAGCCAATTTTAGTTTGGTGCCAACGCCATCTGCTCCGGCTACGAGTACTGGTTGTTGGTAGCGACCTCCGGCCAGCTCGAACAAGCCGCCGAATCCACCGATACCGCCGAGAACGCCATCGCGCCGCGTTGACTCGACCAGCGGTTTGATGCGTTCGATGAGTTCGTTGCCGGCATCGATGTCGACGCCCGCATCACTGTAGGTTGCTGGTTTTTTCGTGCTCATCCTGAGTCGATAAATGCCCGAAAGATCCCGCCGGGTCTCACGCCGAGGGCGACGCTATAATAGTGTATATGCATCGCTTGCGACGAATGAACCGGATGGCGGCCACCGATTTGTGGGGCCGTGTGTTGTTGCTGCTGGCGATCGGCGCTGTATGGTCGACCGTGTTGTTTACCGCCACGGCGACAGCGGCACGCGTCACCGATCTGTATGCCGCCAGCGGTGTGTTGCCGGCAGAATCCGAAAGCCCGCTGGCCGATGCATTCAATGAGGCGCTTGGTAAGGTGCTGGTCAAAGTAACCGGCCGCCGGGATGCTGCCGCGCCGGACTATCTGGTGACTTTGTTTCCTGACCCGGCGCAGCTCGTACAACAGTATCGCCGGGAGGATCGGGAAACAATCTGGGCACGATTCGACCGCAACGCGATCAAGCGTGTTCTCGACGGTGCGGGACAGCCGGTATGGGGCGCGGACCGTCCGGTGATCCTCGTCTGGTTGGCTTTGGATGCCGGCCGGGGTCGGCGCAGTATTTTACGCGCCGAATCCGCGGCCGATGCGTTGCCGATTCGGACCGACGAGGCGCTGACGTTCGACATGGAGCAACTGGACGAGGTGCGGATCGTCATCGTTGAGGCCGCCGAAGCCCGGGGCATGCCGGTGCTGCTGCCGCTGGTGGATGCCGAGGATCTATCGCGCCTGTCGTTTGCGGAGTTGTGGGGCGATTTTGGTGACCCGGTGATGGCTGCGTCGGCTCGGTATGGTGCCGACGCCGTGCTGATCGGTCGGGCCCGAGGTCAGCGGGTTCGCTGGACCTTGCTGCAGGGAGATGAACGCATTGACTGGCAAGGCAGCCTCGCCGACGGCCCGAATGCAACCGCGGACTGGCTGGGCGGACGCCTCGCGACCTATGCCGATTCGGCCGGCAAGATCCGGCTCAGCGTCGCCGGCGTCAATTCGCTCGAAGACTATGGTGTGCTGACCTCGTACCTGAACTCGATCGCGGTGGTGGAGTCGTTTGAGGTGAGTCGGGTCAACGGCGATCACATTGAATTTGACGTAACCGTGCGCGGCGACGCCGATCGCCTGATGCGTGCCATGCGCGGCAGTCGAATTCTCCAGCCGATAACGGGTACGCAGTTGTTGAACAACGATCCGTTGGCACTGCCCGGTTACCGGCGCGAACCGGATCTCGCCTATATGCTGGTGCCGTCTCCCTGAGAGCTGGCGGCCATGGCATCGATTTTCCGGCTCTCGCAGATTCCCAATGCGATATGCGTGTTGAGAATCGGTCTGATCATACCGATCGTGATGGCCCTGAACGCGGGCCAATTTCGCCTGGCGTTGCTGTTAATGTTTCTGGCCGGAATTTCGGACGGGGTCGACGGTTATCTTGCTAAACGGTTTCAATGGCGCAGCCGCCTTGGGGGACTGCTGGACCCGCTGGCAGACAAGTTGCTCCTGGTCTCGGTGTTCATTGCTCTGGCTTGGGTCGGTCTGGCGCCGGTCTGGCTCGCCGCGATCGTGATTGCCCGGGACATCGTTATCATATTGGGCGCACTGGCGTACCAGGTCCTCATCGGGCCGGTCGAACCGGCTCCCACGCCATTCAGCAAGCTCAACACGGCGCTCCAGCTGATCTTTATCGTATTTGTAATCTGTTACGCGTCGTTCGCATGGCCGCCGAGAATCAGCATAGTCGTCATCGGAGCCGGTGTGTTGTTCGCCAGTCTTGTTAGCGGTCTCGATTATGTGCTGCGCTGGAGCAGTCTGGCGCTGGCGGCGGGACGCAAGTGAACGGTTCAGAGAATTCCGCAAATGGAGCGAGGACTGCCTGATGCGCCAGCTGCCGCTTGATGTGCAACTTGCCGACTATGCGGTTTTCGAAAGTTTTTACCTCGGGTCGAACGCAGCGGCGGTGCATGCGCTGGGACTCGCAGCGGCAGGTGAGGGCAGTCCCGTTGTCTGGTTATGGGGCCCGAGAGGGTCCGGTAAATCGCATCTGCTGCAGGCTTGTGTCAGCGACGCGAGCCAGCGGCAGCGGAATACCGCCTACCTGCCATTGAATTTGGCGCATGGCCTGGGGCCGTCGATGCTCGATGGCATGGGGCAGGTCGATGTACTCTGTATCGACGACGCCGGAATAGTTGCCGGCGAACCCGACTGGGAGCGGCAACTGTTCGGTGTGTTTGAGAATCTGACGCAACACGGTGGACGCCTGGTGCTGGCTGCCAGCGGAGCGGTAGCTGCGTGTAGGTTCGGGCTGCCGGACTTGGCTTCACGTCTGATGTCCGGCGAGACCTATCGGCTCAATGGACTCACTGATGAGGAACGCGTGGCGGCGCTGCAATTGCGAGCGAGTTGGCGCGGACTCGAGTTACCGGACGAGACCGGTAAATATTTGATCGCGCGCGTCGACCGCAGTACCGGCGCGCTGTTTGCGCTGCTGGACCGGCTCGATCAGGCGGCGCTCGCCGCACAGAAACGTTTGACCGTACCGTTTGTCAGGTCGGTGCTGGAACAGCGCTAGCCGTTGCGGCGCGCGGCATCCAGAGCCGCGAAAAATGTCAGCAGCGATGAGCCGGCCAGCGTTATCGGCAGCCACAGCGTTCCCGAACCGGCAACGACGTCCATGGTGCCGATACAAAAGTACGGCACCATAAACAACGCGATCCACTCGCCCCACCGGTTTGCGCGCTTCAGCGCCACGCCTATCAGTCCCAGCGGGGGTGCGAGGCTGGCGGCCATGGTGATCCACAGACCGGTGCCGGGCTGCAGTCCGTTGCGACCAAACAGCCACAAACTCATGCTGGCACCGAGCGCGCAGAGACCGGCAATGACCAGTACGCGCGACACGCGGGTTGCTGAAATCACCGCTGCGGCCAATCGTCGAGCCGGATCGCGACCTCCGTAACCCGGCGACCAAGATGCCTGGCAATAGCAGCTTCCTCGTCAGAGAGTTTCGTGTCGGCTGGCCCCGGCGCAACGTGACTGGCCCCGTACGGAGTGCCGCCGCTCCGGGTTGTCGTCAGCGCCGGTTCGGTATAGGGAATGCCGACCAGAATCATGCCGTGGTGTAACAGTGGCAGCGCCATGCTGATCAGCGTGGTTTCCTGGCCGCCGTGCATGCTGCTGGTTGACGTGAACACGCCGGCCGGTTTGCCGGCCAGGGTACCCGCCAGCCACTCAGTGCCGGTGCCGTCGAGGAAATGTTTCAATGGCGCCGCCATGTTACCGAAGCGCGTCGGGCTGCCGAGTATCAGCCCGTCGCAATCGGTCAGGTCAGCAATGGACGCATACGGGGGCCCTTCGTCGGGAACCGCCGGGAGTGGCTGCTCGGTATCCGGCGCGACGTTTGGAACCGTTCTCAGGCGCGCAGTGGCATTTTCCACCGAGTGAACGCCACGGACGACCTGCGCGGCCAGCTCACCGGTGGAGCCGTGGCGGGAATAATATAGAACCAGTATCTCGGCCATCAGGACAGGATCTCCAGCACCAGTTCCGGCGGGCGGCCGAGCCGGGCTTGCTGGTCAACGACGACGATTGGTCGTTGCATGACTTTGGGATGCCGGCACAACCAATCGATCAGATCTGCTTCGGACATGGCTGCCAGTTTCTCGTCAGCGGCGCGATAGTCCTGCTCGCCAGTGCGCATGATGTCGGTGACCCCCATGTCCAGTTTGCCTAGCAGTGCAGCAAGTTCGGTTGCGTTCGGCGGATTGGCAAGGTAATCGATGATCTCCGGTTCGATGTTCCGCTCACGCAACAGATCGAGCGTCTTGCGCGATTTTGAGCATCTCGGATTGTGGTAAATCGTCACGTTCATGAAGATGGCTCCCTCCGGGTACGCAGTGGTCATTGTCGCGACAGGCCTTGCCGCGGGCGATGGTGCCGGTCAGCGGCATGACGCAATCTTGACGCCCGGTGGGTCGATTGTTAGCTTGCTGGCCTGATGCACGAACAGGCGTGCCCGTTGTGAGAAGCTACAAAAACAAATCCAGAACCGCTGCAGCGTTGCTGTGCAGTATCGCACTGATCTTGATCTCGGGTTGCGCGACTTCGCCGCCGATTCAGGAAATGAGTGATGCCCGGCAGGCGATTGCGGCAGCCAAAGAAGCCGGAGCTGAGCAACATGCAGCAGCAACCCTGAGCCAGGCGGAGTTAATGCTCGATACCGCCGAAAACTATCTGCAACGTAGCGTCTATTGGCAGGCCAAGCGTGACGCGATCGGCGCCAAGGAAAAGGCGTTCGAAGCGCTGTTGACCAGCCGGGAAGCAACCACCGGGCAGGGCAGCCCGGCAGCCGGCGCATCCCCGTAGCTGCGCCGCGGGCCACCCGGACGGCGAACTGCGGTACTGTCGTTACCTCGCCGATGAGTGCGATCCTCTGCCACCGTTATTTCGTTGCCGGCCGGGTACAGGGCGTATTCTTTCGTTCAAATACTGCGACCCAGGCGCGGCGACTCGACCTGAGCGGTTGGGCAATCAATCTTCCGGATGGACGCGTCGAGGTCCTGGTGCGTGGTCCGGAACGCGCCGTGCACGAGATCGGCAACTGGTTGCGGCAAGGGGAGCCACCGGCTCAGGTTGACGATCTGGAGACGATCGTCGAAGACCCGGACCAATACGGCGAGCTGACCGCGTTCCGTACCCGCTGAGTTCGATGCAGCACCGGCGCGTCGCCGGTCGCATTGCATCGGCTCCGGCGTGCCGCTGTCGCCTCGACAATACCCCCGGCACCGCGCCGGAAGTGAGCGATGGTTTATTGGCTGCAGATGCCGGGTGAATGCGAAGAGCGCCTTAGCGATAGCGTAGCGCCGGAGCATTTGCGCGGTAGCTGTCAGCCTGGCTCGATGAAATGATGTAGCTTATGTCCGGACAGTTGCGCCTTACGA
>JAPUGB010000239.1 GCA_027293165.1 Gammaproteobacteria bacterium | reverse complement strand
GCCAACGACCCGGTCAACGGAATTTTTTCGGTAGACGGTAGTGGAGTGTTGGCTGCACCGTACCCGTATGTTGCGTATGGCGACGACATCGTCTTCCAGTGGGACTTCTACATCATGCGTCCCGCCGACATGACACGCGCGGAATACCCGTTGTACTCGGCCGGCAACATGGAACAACATGCCGAATTGTGGGGCATACACGGCCGCAAGAGTGATGTGCTCAATCCGGACATCACCTCCGGACAATGCGTAATGTCGTGGTCCCGCGTCGCGTCGTGGCTGCCGTTCATGGAAATGGGCAATAAGCCAGGCCAGATGATCTTCCAAAGCCAGGCGGTCAAGCTGATGGGCGGCCCGCAGGACCTGCCGAGATACGTGCTCGATTACCTCGAGAAAAACTATCCCTCGTATCTGTCTGCACCGACCGAGTGGAATGGCCCGGAAATGCGGAGTTCCTACGAAGCATTCAGAGAGAAAATAGAAGCCCAACGGGAAGCGGGCGATTGATTCCGACGATCGAATCCGTCTGAGCGACTGGCCACGATTAGCGGATCAGTCGTCCTGCCGAAGCTTTGGGTAGACCTCGGTTCGGGCGCGTTCTAAATGCGTGGTGTCGTCAATCTCCGTCCACACCAAACCGTTGATCACCGGGCAGGCGATCGCCCAGTTGTGCGCGGCGGCAACCAGACAATCGGTCTCGTAGTCAAACCAAAAGGATTCTTCGAACAGATCCTCGGCAATGTTCAGCATCAGGCCAAATAATCCGCGGGATATCTTTGAGATACCAACCAGTTCACCGGCTATGCCCGGACCGAGTGCTTCACGGTACTTCGACATGCTGACCAGCATGCCGTCCCGACTCTCAACGTAGACCTCGTCACCGGCGCCGGTTGGTCCGGACAACAGGATGGCGTCTGGCTGGTCGAAATCGATCAGCACATCGAGTGCACGGGGTTCGTAAATCAAGTCCGACTCCAGCAACAGGAAGGCTTCATCCTCGAGCTTCCGACGCGCACAGAACAACGAGTACATGCTGCCTGAATTCGCGAATTCGGCGTTGTGCACCGTTTCAATCAGCTTCGGGTATCGGGCCGCTAACTTTTCATAGTGTTCCGCACCGTAACCGGTGACGATGACGATCCGTTCGATCCCTGCATCGGACAAACGCTGCACGGACTCTTCAATGATCGGGCGGTCGCCGAGCTCGAGAAAACCCTTGGGCCGATCGGTCAGTTCGCTCCCAAGCCGAATCCCCATGCCTGCAGCCAAAATCACGGCGGTTCTCATCGGGCAGCCCCGGAGAAGCATGTGTCCAGCGCACGGCACAGGCGCTCGAGGTCTGCGTCGGTAATATCGCCCATGTGCGCGATGCGAAATATGCGGCTGCCGAGATCACCCTGCCCGCCATATATGACGAAGCCATCCTTTTTCAGAGCATCGTGGACGCCGGCGTAGGTCCAGCCGTCGGGTAACTCGTACGACCACAGCACCGCCGAGTACTCGTCCCTGGTCAACAAGGTGGTTACGCCCAGATCGCTCAGGCAATCGGCGATTGTTGCTGCGCGCCCGCTGTACGCCCGACCACGGGCTGGCCAACCACCCTGCTCGTCGAATTCGATCAGCGCTTCCTGTAACGCGAATGCCACCTGCACAGCCTGCGTAAACGGCGAAGCACCGTCAGCGTGCTGAGACCGGTGGTACGGATTGAGGTCGAGATAAACACTGCTGGCCTGCGATTCATCACCATTCCACAGCGATTTGCGGGCCAGCACAAACGAAATACCGGGGACGCCGTGCAGGCATTTATTTGCTGTCCCTGCCACTGCCGCAAGGTTCCAGGCGTCCGCGTCAATGGCTTCGGCACCGAAACTGCTGACGCCGTCGAGCAACAGCTTGAGGTCACGCTCGCGACAAATTTGGCCGAGTGCGCCAAGGTCGTTCAGACGACCGGTCGTCGTCTCATGGTGAACCGTGACAATATGCGTGATGCCATCTTGCTGGTCGAGCATCCCGGGCAGTTGGGTCAGGTCCATCGGTTCCAACCAGGGAACTGCGGCGACGAAATGCGGTTTACCCTGCGCCGCCAGCATGTCCGCCATCCGTTCGCCATAAACACCGTTGGCCAATACCAGCGTCTCGGTATCGCGCGGTGCAAATGTGTTCAGCATCGCCTCGACAGACGCCGTGCCGGATCCGGTCATCATCACGGCATCGAACGAACTTTCCATGTCGGGATAGACCTTCGCAAGACGTGCGTTAATGTCCTGGGTCAGTTGGGCAAATTCCGGTTCGCGGTGACACCAGTCGCCACGAGACAACGCGGCGCGGACGCGACTGGTCAGCGTCACCGGCCCGGGATTCAGCAATACCGTTCGGTCCGCCATCGCCTTGCTTTAACGCGTCGTCATTTCAGCGCCCAGAAACGTTCGCAGCCGTACCGCAACCTCGGCCGGCGCCATCGCAGGACGAGGCAACTGCTCGGGGATGCCCGGGAAGATCGGCACGTGCACGAAACTGAGTGCCTCCTTACGCTCAGCAATCTCTGCGGACAGTTCTTCCGGTTTGGCAACGCTTAATGTGTGCGGGTAACCACTCGCAGCGGCAATCGCACAAAAGTCGATGGAGTGGGACACCGTTGCCTGACCACCGGTGGACTCGTGCAGGCCGTTATCCAACAAAATATGCAGCATATTCGTCGGCCGCTCATGACCGATGGTGCACAGTGCCCCGAGATGCATTAATGCGGCCCCGTCACCATCAATAACGATAATGCGGCGCTCGGGGCAAGCGATGGCAAGTCCCAGACCCAAGCTGGACGCGCAGCCCATCGAGCCGACCACATAGATCTGGTTGGGACGATCCTCGCAGGCATACAATTCCCGGCCGGTATAACCGGTCGTTGCAACGATGACATCGTCAGGAAGGCTCGCGGCCTGAATCGCCCGCAGCATATCCTGGCGTTTGCCGGTGGGCACCAGCGGTGGAGCCGGGTGCGAGACCGGACTGACCGATTCCGGCTCCGTCTTAAGGTCGGTGGGCGCGACACTGCCTTTGCGCATGACCAGCGCATAGGGCCGGCTGTTGGTCTCCATGTGGGCAACCGCTTGCGCCAGCGCCGGCCCGATATCGGCCTCGTTGGATGGAAAGTACGCCCACGGGATCTGCATCATTTCCAGCAGGTCCGTCGTGATCTTTCCCACCAGCTCGTGTTGAGGTTCGTCCGCTGCACCGTCCGGGTCTCCACGCAGCGTCGGAATCAGCAACACCGGGACATTGAACGGATGCGTTAGCGACGTCAGTGGGCTGACCGCATTCCCCAGTCCAGAGTTCTGGAACATTGCTACGCTGCCCAGCCCTCCCAATTCTGCGCCGGCCGCGATGGCCACCGCCTGGCCCTCGTTTGCGGCCCCGACATACCGCAGCTCATCCGAATCGATGACGTAATTAATGAATGGTTTGAGGAATGAACAGGGAACGCCGCAATACAGGGTGAAACCATGGTCCCGGGCTGCCTCGATGAAACGTCGGGCTTCGATCATGTAAAGCGGCCCGCCGCGACCAAATCCTCCAGGCTATCGACATCCAGCCAGTGACCCGTCGTGTAAACCACCCGAATCTGTTCTCTCTGCCGAACAAGTTCGCTCAGCAAATGATGTAACTTCGCCTGTCGATACTTGGGCGCAGCTGCCATCTTGCCGACGGTTCCCCTGAAGCGCGGGAGTGCCGCCGCCCGGACCAGCAGCAACCCCATCCACTCTCCATGAATTTTCTTTTCCGGAATGTCCTCTGCGGCCTGTTCGAGAATGATTCGACTATAAAAGCCATTGCGCGAATGCGGTTCGCTGCAACGAACATAGTCAGCTGCCCTGCCGCGGTTGGCTGAATCCTTCCATTCGGTGTCGACTGCAATGACAAAGCCATCGTCTTGTTCGATCAGTAATTCAAGCATGTATCTCTTGAAGATGACATCACCAAACGACATAAACAGATCCTGGGAGTCGCTGGTATCGGCTTCTAACGCCCGCGCCAGCGATACCAGTTCACCGGTGTCCGCATATTCCGGGTTGTCGACATAGGTCAGTCCGGGCAAGTCGATGGCATCACCGAGGTAACCGCGCACGACGGTGATCTCCTTGAGGCCCGCCCCGTTATACGCCGACACGATGTGGCCCAGCAGGGGTTGGCCCTGGATTTCGATCATCGTCTTGGGCCGTCTTTCGGTCAGTTCACCGAGCGCGGATCCCCTCGTGGCGGCCAGCACAATGACTCGTGCCGAATCGCTTTGCCGCGGAAGATACAGCTCCTCGGCTGCCTGCAGCTCCGATGCACCCTGCAGCCGAAAAATCTCGGCAACCGGAACAATGTGATCCTCGACCGATCGGAGGTCTTGTTCGGCGGCCAGGGTATCCGCACACGACTGCATGGCATCAATCGCTGCGCGCAGCATGTGATTTGCCCAGATGGCCATGGAGAAACCGGCATCCCGAAACACATCGGTCGGCGTCGCGTAATACTTCGTGGGCACGATCACGACAGGGCACCGGTCACCCCATTCCCGTTTGAACGCCAGCACTTCGCCGGGCTGGCTCAGCGCACTGTGAATCAGGATGCCGTCGGCGCCGGCGGCGTGATAGGCCTCGGCGCGTTTTAGCGCTTCGCCTAGCCCCCAGCCGGCGATGAACGCCTCGACTCGGGTAATGATGCTGAAGTCGTCATCCTGCTGAGCATCCTTGCCGGCTTTGATCCGGCTGCAGAACTCGTCGATCTCGGCCAGCTCCTGCTTGTTCCCGTCTATAAAACTATTGGTCTTCGGATA
>JAPUGB010000238.1 GCA_027293165.1 Gammaproteobacteria bacterium | reverse complement strand
AAGCCGCCGGATTCATTAGCACCCTTGGCAAACGCTTCCAAGGCCTTCTCGACATTCTCATCTTTGACCGCCAACTCGATTCTAACCCGGTTAAACAGGCTGATTTCCCGCTGCTGCCCACGATACATCTGCTGTTCGGTTTTGGACGCAGTACCTTTGACCGTGGTTGCCGTCATGTGACGTAGACCCGCGTCGAACAGCGCTTGCTTCACTGCGGGAAGCTGTTCTCCGCGAATCAGGAGGGTAATCATCTTCATTCGCATCAACTCCTGCGTCTCACTCTGTTATAAATATCTGGAACCCTCCGTAAGACTCCATGCCGTGTTCGTCGATATCCAGACCGCGGAGCTCTGTTTCGTGAGAAACCCGTAAGCCGATTGTCACGTCAATGACCTTGAATACCACCCACATCGCGATGCCAGTGAAGCTCAGGCAAGCAAGTACCCCGAGACACTGAATTCCAAGCTGACCGAAGCCGCCGCCATAAAACAAACCGTTCGCCGGGGAACCCAAAACGGCCTGACCAAAAAGTCCTACCGCAATCGTGCCCCATATGCCGCATAGCGCGTGGACAGGTACGGCGCCGATCGGGTCATCTATTCGCAATCGATTCAGCCAATCGATTCCGAGCACCACCAGTACCCCGGCTACTGCGCCAATAAGCAAAGCGGCCTGCGGACCGACCACGGCGCAAGGCGCGGTAATGCCAACGAGACCGGCCAGGGCGCCATTCAAGGCGATCGTCAGATCCGGCTTGCCAAACCAAATCCACGCGATCAGCATCGCAGCAATGGCTGCGGTGCTCGGTGCCAGTGTTGTGTTCAACGCGACGCGGGCTACCAATTGCGGATCGCCGAAGCCAAGCGTCGATCCCGCGTTAAAGCCAAACCATCCGAACCAGAGGATGAAAACTCCGATCCCGACCAGCGGCATGTTGTGCCCGGCAATGACGTTCGATGCCCCGTCGGCACTGAAACGGCCGAAGCGGGCTCCAAGCATCCAGGCGCCTACCAGTGCGCTCATACCACCCACGCCGTGAACCACGGTGGAACCGGCGAAATCATGGAAGTTGAGTTCAGCGAGCCAGCCACCTCCCCAGACCCAATGACCAACCACGGGGTATATAAACGCCGAAATCAAGAATGAATAGGCGAGGTATGAAACAAAGCGCATGCGTTCGGCGACAGCGCCGGCAACGATCGTCGCGGCGGTACCGGCGAATACGGCATTGAACAGCCATACCGCTTCCAGCGGTACTCCTTCGACCGCGGATTCTGCCCCGACAAGAAACCACCCGGAGGTGCCGAAAAGAAGATTCCCGGCACCGAACATGATTGCGTAGCCAAAAATAAAATAGCCAAGCGCAGCAAAACAAAAATCGAGGAGATTTTTCATGATGATGTTAGCTGCATTTTTGCTGCGTACAAGCCCGGCCTCCAGCATCCCGAATCCCGCTTGCATGAAAAATACGAGGAAGGCCGCCAGCAAAATCCAAAGCGTATCCAATGCATTAAATACCGGTTCGGTTGCGGCAGAACCGACTTCATCCTGGCCGAAAGCCGGCAGACACAGAAGTCCCAGCGCTGCTATCGCAATCTTCAGAATTTGCATATTTGGATCCTTTAGGCTCGCCCTTAAACACCAGGCGAAGATTAATACCCAAGTGAAAAAAAGACCCCCACGAACGCAGATTTAGGTCGCACCCGTGAGACTCCTGACACCGAATCAGTACCGATGGTTACCAGCAGTCCGAGCTTACTTCCAGGTCCCCTTGTCCTGAAGCGTCGTCAGAATAGCAGAAATGTTTTTTGGATCAACACCAGCTATAAATGGACCTTGATGCCCTGAGAAATCGATAGGCCTTTCATCGAGATCTACTACGTTACCGCCGGCGTTTCTAACCAGGCTGATGCCCGCCGCCAGATCAAATGGAGCCGCAGGCTTTCCTGCCCACGTGTTGACATAGGTAAAAGCTCCTTTCGCCGCCTCTAATAAAGCCCATGATGGCGATCCACCGGACGCCTTGACCATACAGATTTCGTCTCGACTCCATGCGTCGAACAGCCGCCCGACTAACCGACCCGTTTTTCTTCCTGGATGGACATTCACCAACGGGGTCGCAGAACTTGGCTGACTCAGCGGCAATTCGAAAGCGTCGTCATGCTCTCCAAATAAAGACAGCTGTATCAGCCGGCTCGGATTCGCTTCCAGAGCGTAAGCGACTTCACCGGTGACGGAATTTAAGACCATCCCGAGGAACACCCTGCCATTGTCGAAAAACGCCAGGCTTGTCGCGTGGGTTTCACACCGATTGAGCAACGACCAGGTTCCATCCACCGGATCGATGGCAACGAAGACGCCATCGGGATCAGGGGCGCCGCCAGTCTCCTCCCCAACCAGCTTAGCCTCGGGTGCAAATTTTCTCAGGCGCTGCTGCAGATTCTTTTCGATCTCCCGTTCACTTGGCAACGACGGGCTGCGGTCGGACTTGAATTCGACGGTGTCGGTCAACGAACCGAAGCGCAAAGCACGCACAATACGGCCCGTGTCCAAGAGAAAACGTATGCCGAACCTCAGCCACGACCCACGGTCATCCTGGTCAGCCGGACGGGTATCGGCTTCATTGCGCCGAAAGGCTTGAATTGCCTCTTTCTCAATGGTTGTAAGCATAGATGGAATTGTCAGCCGGTCTTTGCCAATAACTTCGCCGCAACGTTCGAATCCAGAACACCGCTACTCGTCAACCGGGAAATCGCCTCGCGCACCGAGCGTGCCCCGCTTGAGCTGATGTCATTGACGGTGGCCGCCGTGAGCGGCCTCCACTCCACCTCGTCAAAAGCACTTGTGGGTTTCAGCGGCCCTGTTTCCATTGCGAGCTCGGGATGGAAAAAATAGGCGCGAAGCTCTACCCAGGCGTGATCGGTTTGGCGAGGGTCATAGTAATACTCATCGAAAAGAATCTCAGCGCCCTTCGCAGTGCACTGGTATCCGGTTTCTTCCATTAGGGTGCGCGATATACCTTCGTCTGCCGACTCACCGGGAAACAAAAATCCCCGCGGAAGTGACAGTCCCAGCTGATGTTCCCGTCGCCCAACGAGGATTTCTATGGAATCGGCTGCCGCATTCAGTCTGGTGACGACCGCACTGACAGCCGGATTCGCACCCCAGCGCCCCAGCATTCCGCGGCCCGTCAATCCTGTCCGTCCCCTTGGATTAAGTGGACGGCTCTCTTCATCCCTCGACTGGGACTCACCCACGATCACGCTATCCCGGACCTGCTCGAAGTCCTCCGGATCCGCCCATCCACCGGGAGTCCTGCTCCGATCATTCTCCAGAACTTCCGGCTCCACAAAATAAGGTGGATCATAGTCGGGACACTCCAACGCCCATGGTGCCACATCGATGGAAACTCGCTGGCGCGGCGGATAGGACGATGGACGTTCGCCCCGTATCCGCAGGTGGTAATCATCCTGCACCAGTTCGAATGCTAATCCCTCCGTCGAGAAATAAGCGTAAAGAAGCTGTATGACATCGCACTCCCCGCGGCCACTTTGTTGGTCGAAGCTGAGCGTGTGGAGCGAGTACTTCAACAGCGCGATCTTGTAAATCAACCAATCCTCGGTATCTTTGAGCTCGAAACAGGCTTTCCGGATACGAATGACTGCGCCCAAGATATTGCCGTAACGATTATCTTCTTTAACAAACCGCATGCCAGCGGGCAACCCTGCCACATCCGCCGGGATACGATGTGCAATGAGGTACGCTTCGAATTTCTTCAGCCGCGGCAAATCGCTCTTTTCGAAATTCTTGCTCATCACGAACTTGACATCATTTTCGAGCTTTGCGAAATCAAGCTCAATCGGGTGTTCCCCGCTATGTGTCCAGTCAATAAACCAGATGTTGTCGGCTCGATCGCAAATGATGTTCTTGAAATTCAAATCGCCATGTGAAAGGCAGATTTCCGCTTCAATTCCATCCTCGTTCGCGGCTATCAGCTGGAGAATTTTCGGCACCCGCACTGAATCCATTCGAAGGTCCTGAATCCCCTCGGCTACGGCGTATTCTGCGATCTGTGCTAAATTTTCTTTCAGCCACTGGACCTGATCTTTGGTATGGAGCAGAAACTCGCGATAAGGAGCGAACGATCGCATCGTCCGCGTATTTCGATATAGCCGATCGGAAAGCAGGCCTATAGCTTTTTCCAGGCGGATCGTGAAACGACTAGCAGCTCGTTCGTCGGTGGCCTTTTCAAAATCATCCTGCAATGTATCGGGAAGGCCCTCCATTGCGGCAAGCTCCATACCTACCCCGATCATGTCAACAACCGCTACCGGATAGCCAAAGGTCGGCACATGCTTACCAACAAAATCTTTAACACGGTGATAGCCGTCGAGTTCACGCCGCATCTGGTCGAAATGGTCGATCTTGATGACCAGTGGCTCGGTTTGAGCGTCCCCTTTCCAACCACTCGCCAGAAACAATAAGCTGCCGCTGAACCCTCCCTGTAGCGGCCGGAGGTACGCTTGCGTCCAATTCATACAAATCCGTTGAATGATGTTGCATTGCTCTTCGCTGAGTTTTTCTCTGACTTCCTGCGGCTCTATTCGGCATGCACCCAGGTTAAATTTCCTTAATTCGTCGGGTTCAAGGCCAACGAATTCTGCGGCTTCGGCCAAATCGAGACACACTCGAACACCGGCAGCCGGGAGATTGTGACGCAATGCGGCCAGGTGTGCTTCCTGAGTTTTACTGCCTACCAGATGTGGACAAACGGCAACGTCGTTATAGCCGAGCATGTTGTGCAACAGGATGCTGATCGCAAGAATTCGTTCCTCGGTCTGACAACCGACTATTAGAAAACGATGGTCAGACTTATCTGGTACAACATCTTCGCCTATCTGTTTCATTATCGACTGCCATGGAACGACGCCCTTGGTGGTCGTAATAATCGTGGCGTGGTTCGATATTTCGTCGAATGGTTCGACCAGCTCTGCCAGGTTGCTTGGGTTACCCTCAACAGACGGCGGATCACCATCTGCCAAAGCTGGGGAAATGTCGCAAATAAATACCAGCTTTACCCTTGATTTGTCGATTGCCGATAGTTCCGCCGCCAGATTAAGGAACCGCGGCAGCGGACCCTGGCCCAGCTGCCGGCCGCTGCCCATGAGCCTCGATATCTCTGGTCGTCCGATATTCGATAGACTGGACAGATAGCGAGTTTCCGGGCTCATCGTCTCCCGAGTCAGGCCGTCACCAATTATTATCGTCGGCACCTATAGCAACCTCTGTCTCACCTGTGCGCCTGCTGACGATCGGGCGATAACTCGCCCGTTCAGCCAACATCCCGTGGAGATTTCGAATTCTAGCAGCACTGGTGATAGATTTGCCCGGCTTGCCTACCTTGGAAGTAACCGCAGATTGTGAGCCGCCGGGAACCTCCGCTTTGGAGCGACAGCGTACGTTGAAACGATCGACGCAGCTGTTTCGTGAGGTCTAAGCCTGGACCCGAGCATCTGTGCAATTAAAACACCGCCGGATTTTTGCCTGACACCAGTGTGCTGCGACGTGCTCTAGCGTCCGGTAGGACCGTGGGTGCCCTACCGAATATTTTTATTATCAATACGTTAGAGTTGAAGCCCAGTCCTGACTTCTCACAGCACTCAATTCATTGAGTCATCGAACGCGATGCGTTCGGGCACATTTTGTGTTTTGAGGTGATCGATCGTGATCCCAGAAAGTAAACTGATCTGCCCGTATTTCACAAGGTCACCGCTGACTGCCGTCAGCGAGTCACTCTTAACTGTAATGTCATTGGGAATAGTGCTTACCCTGATCCGCTTTCCGTTACCGAGGCTCAGGAAGCCTTCGGTTATTCGAGCGCTGGTTTCGCCCCTGTCGAGCCACACAGAGCTGCGTGCGAGCCACGAATATGGGTAATAGGTGCCAGGAGGGACCACACCACATCCGGGTGGTGGATTCCTACGAAATGCTTCGATGGCTACAGAATCATTGTTTAACCTTGCGGTCATATACGGTATCAAGAGCTTCCCGGGGTAATAACTCGTGCTTCTTGGGCGTTGACAGTACACACCGTCTGGACCCAGCCAATGCACCTTGGGCCCGTATGCTCGGATATTATTGTACGACCACCCTGATACGCTGGAATTTGTGGCCGTCCAGTGAATAAATCTGCCGCCCTCAAATTTAGCGAGCTTATCAATTTTTACTTCGATCTCCTCGCTTACTTTGGTTCGCGAGCAGTACGGAAAATTTTTGATAGTAGCGTTCGTTTCTTGAAGTGCTTCGGCGGCGTCGATGACTTGTTCCGTTGTCTGGCAGTGAAGAAGCGGCGATGACAGGTAGGAAACGTTCGGAAACGATAAATTTTTCACCGATAACTTCTCCTCCACTAACGCTTCAGTGGTTGCCCACGTCTGATCGGTGAGAATGCTGTAGGCGGTACCGCCCAGCGCAAGGACTGTGCATGAAAGGAAAAAACCACCGCCAATGGATGCAACCCAGGACCATTGTTTTAAACGGCTGAAGATCGCAAACCCGAGCCAAATAGCAAAAAATATCGCCAGGACGACAATTGCCAGGAAGTCCATTTTGATTGGCAGAAAGTCCACGTTGCCACTCCTGAGAAAGCCCGGACGGGGATTATCGTCTGCCGCACGCATCCCGAGCATGACGTACGTAGCACTTTGCAGCATGCAGCATGTGAATGCGGTCACACCCAATGCTGGAAGTATCGGCGGGGTACAGCAGGATGAGCGCCATTCCGGCCGACCGGATCAAGCGAAACGTGCGCTGATGACCTCATACAACAGAGATTAACTGCGCGTAAAAACCGCAGAAACCCTTGAAACAATTACACAAATGGCGGCCGTGGGGGCAAGATGACTACCAGATCGACGCCTAAATCTGCAGCAATTTCGCCGGCCGCGCGCACGGCTACTCGGGCCACAGCTCAAAACCGGTACTCTCTTCGTTCAGTGTGAAGCGGCCGGTTTGCACCGCGTTGCGCCAGCGGGCACTCGACCCCAGGCCACCAAAGGCAAACAAGTGCCCGCCGATCGGACGCGAGGCAGGATTTGCCGCAGGTGTTGCATCGACCGATTGAAATCGCAGTCGAAAGCGGCCGTTCAGGATAACGGCCTCGCGGCTTGCGAGAGCGGGACACGAATAAAAAAAAGGCGGTCCCAACGGACCGCCTCGCTTTTCGCGAAGTAGGCGCCGTACAGGCGCCGCTTTCGCGTAGTCAGGCTGCTTTCAGGTTGCCAGCCGCGCTTTTGCCGCGCTCGGAGACGACGTCGTAGCTGACGCGCTGACCTTCGGTCAGCGTGCCCATGCCGGCTGCCTCAACCGCACTGACGTGTACGAAAACATCGTTGTCGCCGGATTCCGGCTGGATGAATCCAAACCCCTTGGCGGGGTTAAACCATTTAACAGTTCCTATAGCCATGTTTGGCCTCCATAACAAAATACCGCGCGCAAATCGGGCGCGAAAACGAACAATCTGGTCGTAGTGGGTGACTTAAATTGAACGCCCGGGTACCGGACGGGTAGTTGAAGGCAGGCCATAACGAAGATCGCGCGCGGATACTGCCCCATATTCCCGCCGAGCGCAAGCGCTGGGTTCTAATTAACGGTAGGTAGATTGCAGCTGAATGGCCGCTTTTGGCCGAAAGCGCCATTTACGAGTCTGAAAGGGCCGAATTTATTGACTTGGCACAGTGATGCCCTCCACCCAGGGTAGGTCGGTGGTGCCGTAGTCTGCACCGCATTGACTCAGCAGGGCCGACAGTTGCCCTCGGTGATGGGTCTGATGGTTGAAGAAATGCGTCACGGTAAGCCAGAGTGGAAACCGAAGATTCTCACTAAATGGTGCTTTTAGCGCATCGGGCGTCAGCGTTTTGACCCAATCCTGAATGTCGGCATCGGTATGCTCTCGTTCGGTGCGCAATTCCTTGAAATTGTCGTATAACTCTTTGTCGAGCGAAGCGAACGAAACAGGCTCGCCAGTAAAGCCACCGAGCCAAAGGCGGTCTACCAGCAGCAAGTGATTGAGCGTGCCAAAAATCGATTTGAAGAACGCGCCGCGGTCCTGCCTGAGATTCGCTTCGTCAAGCTGCGCACAAGCCGCGTAAAACTGCCGGTTTAATTGCCTGTTGTATGCTGCCATCACCTCGAACTGTTGAAGCATCATGATTTCTTCTTCACTGGGTTTATGGCTTGTGCTGTGCCTGTTGACCACCCAACGCAGCGCTGACTAACTGGCCGGTTCGATATTGGCGTTCAGCCGGAACAGATTGCCCGGATCGTACTGCTTCTTGATGGCGACCAGCCGCTGGTAGTTGGCGCCATAGTTGCCGTGGGTTGTCCGGTCATCCGCTTCGTTCAGGTTCACATAGAAGCCGCTGGTGTGCTCCTTCACCATATCCCAGTTGGCCCGCACTGTCGCAATATTCTCCGGTGTGTTTTCGTGATTGGGCCACACGCCGATCATCATCATGTTCGCCAGGGTATCGCGATGGGCGAATGCGGTGTCGGTCTCGGACTTGTCGGCAACGGCACCACCGGAATGCATAAAATAGCTGGAGAAAGCGGCATCGGGCTTAAACCCGTCTGCCAGCGCATCCACCAGACCAGCAGGGAACCCGGTGATGAAACCGGATTTGAAGTAGACACTCAAGGGCAAACGCGGCAGCCCGTCGAACTGGGTTTGAACTTTCACGTACTCGGTCATGCCAATTGTGTCTTCGATCGGCTTGCCCAGTTTCCTAAGCGGCGCCATGAGTTTCTCACCGATGGCCGGGTCCCCGGTGTAGCACACATAGATCACCGCACCCAGCGTCCCCCCGGGGGGCGTTTCCAGACCCAAGTCCACATTGAGTTCCCGGGGGGCTGTGGCCGCAAACTCGCCGTAGAACTCGATGATCCGGCGTGCTTCGCTCAAGGGGAACACTAACCGGCCAGCCAGCACCTGGGGACCCACCGGGTGCAGACGGTATTCAAAGGAACTCACCACCCCGAAATTGCCACCACCACCGTGGAGCGCCCAGAACAGGTCCGGATTTTCTTCGGCGCTGACCCGGCGCAGCGTGCCGTCCGCGGTGACTATATCCACCGAGATCAGATTGTCACAGGCCAGACCGAATCGGCGGCTCAACCAGCCAAAACCGCCACCCAGGGTCAGTCCGGCCACGCCGGTGTGGGAAACCGTGCCCAGCGTGGTGGCCAATCCGTAGTACTGGGCTTCGCGGTCCATGCCTCCGCCCAGGGTGCCCGGCCCGACTCGGGCGGCCCGGGCCACAGGATCCACCCGCACGCCGTTTATCGGGGATAAATCGATAACCAATCCGCCATCACAGGTGGACTTGCCGGGAATACTGTGACCGCCGCCACGAACGGCCACCAGCAGTTGGCGCTCCCGGGCAAAGTTCACCGCCCGGGATATATCCGCGCTACCGGTGCAGCGAGCGATCACCGCTGGGCGCTTGTCGATCATGCCATTCCAGACACGGCGGGCCGCGTCATAGCCATTATGACCGGGCACCAGCACCACACCCCGCAGGCTCTCCGCGAACTCGGTCAGTGCCGCCTTCTCCAGCACGGTTTCCGTTCCGGACACCGTTATCGCCGGAACGTCGCTGACTATTTCCGCGATGGATCCGTAGGCGACGGCCAGCAGTTCTTTTGCCGGAAGCGCGGCTGCCGTGCCTACGATCACGCTGGCCTTGCAGAAATCACGTCGTTTCATCGGGAAACTCCAATGTCGCAAGTGGCTTCGTCTTGCTCGTTGCCGGTTTTTTAACAACCCCCGCTATTCAACGCAATATAAAACTGAAATTGGAACCAATCGGTGGTTCGGGACTGCAGCGTTCGCTGTCGGCCATAAGTGCCGCACAGGATGTGCAAAGGTCGCGCAACGTGCATGGACGCACTAGTGTCGCGGAGGACATGGATGTCCGAGAGCGACCGGACATTCACGAAACGGGATTTCAAGCAATCAATTTCAGAGCGATGTAGGGAGCGAGATTGAAAATGAAAATGCCAACCTGGTATTGAGCCATGTACCTGAAATATACGCTTGGCAGATCCACTTCGCTCACTCCGAACATACTGGCATGAATTCGCGTCATCAAGTCGCGCATTGCCATGACAAGAATCCCCGTAAATGCCAGCATTCCGAGGTTGAGGACTGTGCATCAACCCAGAAATTCTGTAAGCGTTTCAAGTGAGTTCATCTCATTAATCCCCTATTTTGGCTAAAAGTGCCGCACAGGATGGTTTTACGAATGCCGCACGACTGCCTGATTTTTGCCTGACACCAGTGTGCTTCAACGTGCTCTAACGTGCGGTAGGGCTGTGGACACCCCGCCGATACTTAAGGCCTGCGTCATTCGAGCGCAATCGGCTGCTCAATCTCTCCGCCACCGTGGGTCAGACCCTTCGCGTAGGTCACTTCCAGCCAGACCGCTCCCTGCTCGGTGACCGGACCGTCGCCGTAGCCCCAGATGCTGCGTGGCCCCTGGTGGATATAGAAGTCCTTGGTTACCGTGGTTGCCTCACCGGCACTGTCCGGACCGTCGAAGTTCCACACCTGCATGTCCCCGTAGATCATGTACCGCATCCGGTTGGCCTGCTCGAAATAGGTCTTCGGCGTGCCTTCCGGCGAGGTCCAGCCGGGCGGAATCTTGACGAGCTGGGCACGGAACCCTTCGAGCTGATCGTCACTCAGCCATTTCACCAGCCGCCCCGCCAGCACCGTATCGTCTTCCCATTCCAGCGCTGCGGCCGAGTCCACGATCCACGGGCGCGGGAACTGTTTTACAGCTTGCCAGTCCGGCTCGTACGGATCGGGCCGGCCCTCGAAGTCGGGCTGATAGTGGTCGCCGTCCGGGCCAACCGTTACGACACTGCCATCCCCCTCCTCAAATATGATGAGCGTGCACGGGTTCTGGGCCCGCATACCACCGGTCACCCAGCCGCCCCCGTGCAACGTATATGCCGGCCGGTCCAGCCAGGTGCCCTCGACGTAGCGGTACAGCGCACCGTTTTTCTGGTACGGACTGACCGGCTCAGTGACCACCAGGTCACCTTCGAGCATATAAGCGAATTCGTTCCACAAATGGTAGTGCGACCCGAGAGGGCCGCCGGCGAAAGGCTTGGTGTCCCAGGTCGGCGAAAATCGTGCGTAGACAAAACTGCCTTTGTCACCCCGGAAAAAAGTTTTCGATTTGGATTTGAAGCGCGGCTGTTCGTCCCAGTCCATGGCGTTGACATCGACGATCTGCAGCGCCGACCATTTAACGTCATCGGCCCCGACCGCGCCTGTGCCGGCCATGAAAGAGACTCCAACGAGAAGTATCGCCATTGCCCGGAGATGATCGCCGGGCCCGGAGCCCGCTCGGTCCACCACCCTTCCCATTGAGATGCAGCTTGCGGTGACCGTCCTGCCCAGTCGGTTCTCTTTCTTCATTAACTTTTCCCCCACTTACACGGTTAGCCTTCCGCAGGAACGTCATTCTTTGAATGGGCCTCTACGGTACGCCGAAATTTATAGGTTGTATATCAGCCAGGTAGCTAACTGTTAGCTATGCAATGTCCGTACATCTCAGTAAGCTGGGTTCCCGGTTTACGGACACGGCGGCCCTGTCAGTTTTTTTTCTGTCCTGGGAGATTTGCGTGCCTGAACCGTTAAAATGCTTCCATGCACCGTTCGCTTCCCCAACGCATCTCTGTTGAAACTCCGCGGCAGTGTATCTGGGCAACCGGTGTAATCCTGCTTCTGCTGAGCACCAGGACCGCTGCCGCGGTGTCTTGTGAGCAGCTGTCAGAGCATGACTTCACGACGATCCCGGACGCGCCTACTGTGGTCGAATCCGCCACCCCGGTGGATGCAAAAGATTTGCTACCGGGCTACTGCAGGGTACGTGGCTACGTAAAGCAGCGCGTGCAGCTTGAGCTGCGCTTGCCAGAGGAGGCTAACTGGAACGGCAAACTGTTCATGCAGGGCTGCCGGGCCTACTGTGGCGAAATTCACATCGGCAAGGCGAACGATGCTTTGCTCAAAGGCTACGCTACAGTGGCAACCGATATGGGGCATACCGGTCATATCCTCGATGCCAAATGGGCGTACAACAATCGCGCCGGCGAAATCGACTATGCGTTTCGGGCAACTCATGTGGTTGCGGTTGCAGCCAAAGCAATAATTTCGGCGTGGGCCGATACGGCGCCCAAACGCGCTTTCTTCCGGGGTTGCTCAACGGGTGGCCGGCAGGGATTGATCGAAGCCGCGCGATTTCCACACGACTTTGACGGTATCGTCGCAGGGGCGCCGGTCGCTCCGAAACTCGGTGCACTGAATTTCTATTGGACGAGTACCGCCAATATTGGCATGGATGGACAGCAAATCTTGCATCCGGAGCACGTGAGGCTGATCCACGGCGCCGCGCTGGATCAGTGTGACGCTATCGATGGGCAGGCAGACGGCGTAATCGATGATCCCCGCAACTGTCGCTTCGAACCATCCGGGCTGGCCTGCAAAGATACGCAGAAAAGCTCGTACTGCCTGTCACCGGTGCAGGTCAAGGCTGCTGAGAGGCTGTATCAGGCACCGGTCAATTCGGCCGGACAGCCCCAGGCCCCGGGCGGGCATCTGCCCGGCGGTGAATTAAACTGGCTCGACGTGATAGTGCCGCAAGGCGAGCAGTCGGCACTTTACCTGCATTTGGCAGAGGAAAACTTCAGATACCTGGCATTTGCTGAAGACCCTGGTCCCGAATACACCATCGATCAATTCAACCTGGATACGGATTCCGAGCGCATGAATTTCATGGCCCACCTGTCAACCGGGTTTTTACCGGACTTGCGGGCGTTTCGAGACCGGGGTGGCAAGCTGATTCTTTACCACGGATGGCAGGACGGCCCCGCACTAAACACGGTGGACTTCTACGATCTGGCGGTGCAAACCATGGGTGGTTATACTGCGACCCGAAAATTTTTCCGGTTGTTCATGGTACCCGGCATGAATCATTGCGGGGGTGGTCCGGGACCGAATACGTTTGATTTTATCGCCGCGATCGAAGCCTGGGTTGAGGGTGACAGTCCACCAAACGAGCTATTGGGTACCCACGGTGACGAGAGCGGGACGGCGTCTTACTCCCGTGCCGTGAAGGCCTACCCGGATTAACACGCCGAACTATTGTCACATCTACTGGGTGGCTCCGGCAGCATACGCCAGTGTCCAATGGCAACGGGCATGCTATTTTATCTGCAACCGATAATGTAGCTTATTTTGACCGGAGGGCTCCGTCATGAGCAGTTCGTCCCGACGTACATTCATAGGTAGCACGCTCAGTCTGGCCGGGGCGTCGACGCTTGCGCCCGCCTTCATCGGTTCGGCGACGACTGCGAGTGCCGCCGATGTGAACTACGAAGCCGTTAGTTTAGCAACGGCCCCCTACCGCCCGGTGCGCATCATCGATACCGACGCCATGCCGTGGCCGGCACCAATGGATGCCCTCGGGTGGCGTGTCAAGACGTTGTTTGAGAACGATGACACCGGCGATCATCTGATGATTATCGACGTGCCCATCGGTTCAGAAGGCGGAGCCAACCATTACCACGATTTCCACGAATGGGCGTATTGGCTAACCGGTGATTTCGTCAACAATGAATACACCCATCCCGATCAACGTCTGGGGTCGTTTCAACAGTTTCGCGAGGGCATATTTCTGGACCGCCCGGCGTACTCGCTGCACGGTGGCGAACCGGAACGTCTGGACTCTCAGGTCGGCGGGACTTGTCTGATCATGGAGGAAGAGGGAAAGACATTCTCCGTCACTCCCGGCGACCCGCGGTACTCCGACGACTACAAACAGGTACGGCAGTGGACGGTGCCGCGGATTATCGACACGTTGCAAGACATACCGTGGGAAGTCGCCAATGGTGTGGACGGTGTGTTCGTCAAACACCTTGTGGAAGACCAGGTGCGCGGCTTTCGCGCCACCATGTGGAGGCTCTCCGCAGGCTGGGATAGTGCGCGGGCGCCGGAATTTGCCCGGGCGTATTACTACCGACAGGCCCACCAGTTCAATTTCGTGATTGCGGGCGACATGCGCATCACCGCCTACCGGGAACCGGGTAAGCCGGCGAAGACCTTTACTCTGGGACCGAATTATTATTTTGAACGCCCGCCGATGAGCATGTTTGGTCTCGTCGACGGCCAGGTGAGCGAGTTTGGTGCGGTCTGGTTGGAGGTGACCTACGGGAGAGGCACGGCGATCAACAATGTTCCCATCGAGGCGCCTAACTTCACCTAACGTTTAGGGGTCAGGCCGCTATTTCATTAGCAGCCTGACTCCGCGCGCTCATAGATCTTTTTGGACCAGCTCAATCGCGGCCGCGTAAGATCCCGCCGGTTCAGCATCTGTGCCTGAAGGTTCCACCTGAATGATGCGCGTGATTTCGTTTAGAAACTCTTCGCGCCGCTTGACGCGTGCCGCCAACACAGCTGGGGTGGGCTGATAGGCCTCGATGTCGGCCTGCCCGAACACGCCTTTTTCCTCTGCAAGCCGCTCCACCGTGTCCATCCGGTCGCGCATGACGGATACTTCGCCGGCCAGCCCCATCAGCATCGACAGTAATTTGTCGACCGCCGGATCATCGAAATAGTAAGGTCGCTCGCCCTTTGCCGTACGTGGTAGCTTGACTCGATCGTTCATTAAAGCACCGCGCTATTTTTCGGCACCGTAGAGAAACCAGAAACCACCGCCACCGAAATCGCCACCCTGAAACACGTGGGAGCGTTTCGCCTTGGCGACCTGAAAGGCGCTGTCGGCCATCACCTCGAATACCTTGTCGGGATCGAAGCCACCGCGTTCACTCAAGGCCACGTAGTCGATGTCGTGGGCGCGGCCCCAGAACGGCTCATTGTTGTTGTAGGTGTCCCAGTCCAGCAGAAATGCGTCGCAGGGATCCATACCCTTGTAGGGCGGCGTTTCTGCATGAATCATGAGCCCGCCGTCGCGCAGCAAGCGGTGGCATTCCCGAATCACATTGTGAATCGCCTTCTCCGAAGTCTCATGCAGCAGGATGTGCGACACCACGAGATCAAAGGACTCGTCTTCGAAGTCGGTATGCTCCGCATTTTGCTGCGAGAAGTGAATCGGAACCCCTAAGGATTGCGCCCGCGCGTGAGCATAACGGAGCATGGGTGCGGCCACGTCAATCGCGTGCACTTCAGCCTCCGGCCAGGCGACGGCATAAGGCAGGGTACTGTGTCCCACGGCACACCCCATATCCAAAATGCGCTTGGGCTTGAAATTGGGGCGCTCGGCGTGCAACCACTCAACCAGGCTCTGACCCATGTCATTGTTTTCCGGGCCCATCTGGCCCATCGCATAGGTGAATACCGCCGTGTCGTAGATGGCCCCCGGTGCAATGTCGTCCGGCACGACTTCCGTGTGATAGGCGCCCGGCTGGCAATGAATATCTACGGAAAGGTGGTAGCGGGGTATCTCCGCATCGGCATCCAGGCGCAGAGTGCCACCGGCGTCATTGACCGACTTTGACCTTTCAATCAGCTCGGGGAGGGTCCGTTCGACGGGCCTTTGCATCGATGACCACATCATTTCCTGACTCGTGCGCAGCATCGAGCTGAACATTTTGTAGTGGGGATCGTCGACCATCACGTCCCTTACTTCGTGACGATCCGCCGGTGGCCGGTGGTGAGTTTTTTCGAATTGCGGTTTAGCCCGCGTTTCATACGCGATGCGATTACCCGGATGAATGCGGGCGACAAGGTGTTCCTTAAAGACACGCACGAATTGTTGACGCGCCTCTTCGTCGTGATTGGGCTCGGGTAATACAGCATGACGGCCCTGCTCGAGTTCGCTCATCTGCATGGTTCTCTCCTTCACA
>JAPUGB010000237.1 GCA_027293165.1 Gammaproteobacteria bacterium | reverse complement strand
CATACGACGGTCACCTCTGCTCCGAATGACTTGCCGATCTGAACAGCAAACGTCCCCACGCCGCCCGACGCGCCGTTAATCAAGACTTTCTGACCCGGCTCAATTTTTCCCTTGTCACGAAGAGCCTGAAGCGCGGTGATTCCTGCGATAGGGACAGAGGCCGACTGCTCGAATGTCATGTTGGCCGGTTTCAGCACCATCGCCCGGTCCTCAGGAACAATTACATACTCGGCGAAGGCCCCGCTTCTCCCTCCATATACCTAATCTCCCGGCTTGAACCGCCTGACGTTGCTGCCGACCGCCTCGACCGTGCCCGCAAAGTCCACTCCCGTCCTTGGGTCATCTGGCGCGCCCAGACCGGACATCAAGCGCATGATGTACGGCGAGCCTCTCATGAAGTGCCAGTCATATGGATTGACGGAAGCTGCGTGGACCTTTACCAGGACCTCATCGTCCGCGGGCGTCGGCTTTTCGACGTCTGCAAACTCAAGCACATCGGGTGAACCATAGCAACGATAAACAATGGCTTTCATCAGCTCCGCTTCATCGGAGACTGCAGGCGCCGGTTCGCAGGCAGAAGTGTGGCTCACAATAACGGCCAGTGACGATATCGCGACCGCAAGGATAATCAGGATTCCGCCCGAGATTTTGTAACGTAGCTTCATCGATCTATCTCCCAAACAGGGGGTGGACGCCGTTCAATCCAACCGCATTTCTGTAGCCTACAGGGCGACCGTTTGTAAGATAACACCCATCGGACCACGACGTTGCAACAACGGGTACATGTGACGTTGACTCGCCGCATTGCGTCAAACGGTCAACCCGGACCGGGATCGCCGTTCGCCGGCACCTTTTTGCACGGGCCGCTTGTTTACTTCGGAATGACCGCTTGTGGCTCGATCCTGCAATTCGATATCGTTTTTTACGACGACATGGTCTAGATTCTGATAAACGACAATTTGTTTACCACCCATAGCGTTTCGCTTGTTTGCCCACTCGAATTATTGGTCTCTGAGGGTGATACGCGATGCACAGACGAGAGTTCATGTTACTGCGGCCATGCGTCGTCCTCGGACGGGTCATGCTGTGCGCGCTCGCCGGATGTTTGCTGGCGGGCTGCACAACCGCGGCATTCAGTGTCGTGGCACCGCCCGCCGAGCAGGAGGATCTGGTCACCTTCGCCGCGGCATGGGCGGACTACGCGAACGACGTAAACGAAACGCCGCGCGCGGCCGACTGCGAGCCGAGGCGCTTCACCGCAGCGCCGCGTACGAAGCGTCGCGGCGCCGTCATCATGTTCCACGGTTTCGGTACCTGCCCGCAGCAGTTCCTGGAGCTGGCCCCGCGGATCAGCGCACTGGGTTTCGATGTACTGCTGCCGCTGCTCCCCGGTCACGGCGCCATGCCGACCGCCGACGGCGAAGATGATCTGTCAGGCCTGCCATCGGCTGACGATGACAGTTCCCGCTATTTCGAGTTTGCGTCGTCGATGAATCGCATCATGGCTGCGAGCCCGGGCGAGAAAATTATTGTTGGCTTTTCGCTTGGCGGCACCATCAGCCTGAGCGCCGCGCTACAGGCGACCGAGTTGTACAACCGGATAATGCTACTCGCGCCCATGCTCGCGATCCGCGGTGGCGCGTTCATCGAGATCTTCGCCGAGACGCTCGGCCGGACGCCGGGATTCAAAAAGATGATCGTAAAACCGCGGGGCATGCGTGCGAAATGTCGCTCCTGGCAGGCGGCCGGCCGAGCTGGATTCTGCAATTATCGATACAAGCACGTAGTTGCTCTGATCGACCTCATGCAAATCAACCGCCGGCTATACGCCCGGCAACCGCTGTCCAACCCGGTCCAGGTCGTTGCGGCAGGTGACGAAAAATACGGCAGCAACGATCGAATCGCTGATTACGCGTCGGCGCAAGTCGAGTTCGGGCCTATTTCACTCTGCTACATGCCGGCCGACGTACCACACGAGATGCTGACACCGTACGAAAACGAGGGTCGCGACATGTATTGGCTGGAACCGCTACTAGTGGATATGACAGCGTTTGTGGTCCACGGTCGCTTTTTCCGGGTCGTGCAGTTCGACGACAGCGGCGAGGTCGCTCGCTGCGATTTGTCCTATTGAGCGGAACACGCAAAGCAGAAGATAATTCGTGGCATCGCGGGGCTTAATAGAGGTCCGCTTTCGGCCAATAGCGGACATCAGCTATCGGTTGGGCTATAGCTGATCCGCTACTGCGACCGGGTGCGATCGTGTATACACTATGATGCCGAGAGCGAACAAAAATAGGTAATAGATAGCTGGAGGCTTTCGAGTGAGTGAGCCGGTCACAGAAGAAGGCAACACGGGACTGACCTGGGAACATCGGCTGGCGCTACGGCTGCCGCGTCCGCTACTTTTCGGCGCTTTCCTCATCGCGGCATGTTTCAGCGCCGCGTACCTAAGCTTCCTATGGTTTTTCGACTTTTCCGTCGACCGAGGCGCATTCGGCATCGGGTTGTTTTTAGTATTCGCCCTGATGTTGCCGGCATATTTCTTTGGTCCGTTTGATCGCCAGCAGTACGAAACGGAGGTCCGGACCTTCTATGTATCCCGCAACATTATCCGTGTCAGCCGCTTCGCCGGTGCCGCAGGTGTCCTGGCGTTCGTCGGATTATGGGAGTTGCTTATGGTTTTCCAGGGCCGGGACCTCGTCACCTCGTGGATTCGGCTCTACGACAATAGCGCAACCATGGCCCTGTTCCTGCTGCTGGGCTGGATTTCCGGGCGCTTCGGCTACTTCTTGTTTGCTGGTATCTGGGACAAGCCTGGACCGCAGAGGTCCGACATCGATCTTCTGAATCTCGAGAATATTTACGCCTACGGCCGCAGCGGCCTGCGCGGCACGCTCGTCTTGTACATAACCATTGCGATCGCTGGCCTTTTAAGCCTGCCCGGGTTGGGCTCCGGCCTGTGGGTCATCCTTCCACTCTTTGCGATCCAGCTCGGACTCGGCCTTTTGATTCTCCTTACACCCGCTCGTCAGGTACGGAGCTTGATTCGGGACGTGAAGCGTGAGGAGCTGGCGCGGCTGGAGCCACTACTGAAGCAGGCGCGCGACGACACATTGACGGGTGATGCATCCACGCAGGGCCGACTGACCGACCTTCTCGCATACAAAAGCCAGGTCGAGTCGACGCCGGAGTGGCCCTTTGACTCGTCCACGCTCTTGCGCTTCGGACTCTACTTGTTCATACCGGTCGCCTCGATGGTCGGCGGGGCCTTGGTG
>JAPUGB010000236.1 GCA_027293165.1 Gammaproteobacteria bacterium | reverse complement strand
ACCATTCATCGAAACCCTGGTCGGTGGGAAAGCGGCCCTCAGTGTCTCCCAAATGCCACTTGCCGAATAATCCCGTCGCGTAATCGGCATCCGACAGGAGTTCAGCCAGCGTGTACTCCGACAAATTCAATCCGTACCAGGGATTTTGCGGTGGCGCATCTTTCCGTAGCCGTGTGCGTATCGCGTAGCGGCCGGTCATCAACGATGCGCGTGAGGGTGTGCACTCCGCATCCACGTTGTAGTTCGTCAACTGGAAGCCTTCGTGTGCAATGCTATCGATATTCGGCGTAGGGGCCCCGCGAATTTCGCCGCCACCATATACGCCAGGTTCCCCGTAACCAAAATTATCCATCAGGACCAGGACAATATTGGGCTTGTCCTCACTCCCGGGTGCAGCCAGGGCCAGTGGAACCGACACAAAAAGGACTAGCAGGAATGCAGGAATTCTCACGTTTCGAATGTACGTTGACATCATAACCTCCATTGATGCTGCCTTCCGATACGAGTTTCGCTCAAGGACACCAAGCAATTTTTCCGACCAACAATTTCCCAAGGTTGGTTTGCGCGCAAAGGACATCGCTCGTGCAGAAAAGAAGTACATGAATCACTACTGACGTATTTCAGTGAATGATCGCAAGTGACCGCTTTGGGTCTCAGTTGCGGCCCCACACTCCAGTAATAGCTCAACGGCCGATTCTCGAACGTCCGCTTTCAGAGGATAGGCAATTCAAGCTCCGTTTTTGGCAATGTCCGATAACCCGCGATTCTGCTACGTAGCGGTTCACCTCTCTCTCACTACCGCTGATTCGGCGCGTGGGGGCGAAGTGGGGGATAGGAAACAACAGCTCGATGTGCTCGGGGGAGATTGTCTGTAGCGCGTGAATCTCTTGCCCGCTCTGGCGAATCATAGATTTTTCGCTCCGAATCTCGACGTTCTCGACTTCACTGACGGGTAGGTAGAGCGACCCTTTTGCGGCACATATGGAGCAGTTGCGCCAAACGAGATGCGTTGGATCCGCGACGATCCGGAAACGAATTTCTCCGCAGTGGCACGATCCCATGAATTCAGCCAAGCCCGCCTCCGCCGGCTACAATTTGGCAATGAAGCAGAATCTAGCGGCATTCCTCAAGCACAAAGCCCTGAATGACTGGAACCTGTTTCTGCTCGTCATGACTCCGACATCCATTTTGATTGGGATGCAGATGGCAAGCGTTGATCTCTCTGTTCCCGAGGACGTGAAGTCCATGATCCGGGTATCGGTGCTCTTCTCGGTCCCCTGGCTCTATCTAGCTTTTGCCACGCAATAGGCGCATCACTGTTGCCGTCGTCGTCGGGCGCCACAGATGTCGGCAAACAGGACTTTGCCGGTTACTACCCGCGCGGCTGACCGGAATGCGCGGGTCTCACCCGGGTTCCTTGGAGACGGCGCACATGGCGCGGGATGGCGCATTCTGGCGCGGAGACGACGCCGGTGAGCGTTACGATCTCTTCGTTGTCGGCGGGGGCATAAGCGGCCTTTCTGCGGCGTATTTCTACCCGCAGGCGGTGGGAGAGAACGCAATAATCCTGGTGCTCGACAACGCGCGGGGAGACATTCCCCGCTCTCAACGCTACTTAACCGAATGCCCTTTATCGGACACTGCCGAAAACGCAGCTAATTTTTCCTATTCTCCAGGCCCACAAAAGGAATGTAGCTATGAAAAAACGATTGAAAGTTCTTCTCGTTTTAAGCGTGGCTGTTGTGTCCTGTGGTCAGGATGAGTCAACAGATGCTGAGCAACCACAAGTTCTGGCGGATCAGATTTTGCTCAGTGGACGAATCTTTACGGTCAATGATGCACAGCCCTGGGCTGAGGCTATTGCAATAAGGGCAGGCCGAATAATTTATGTTGGTGACAATGCCGGTGCGGCAGCATTCACCGGACCGGGTACAGTTACTAACGACCTTGGTGGCAGGCTGGTCATTCCCGGCATCGTCGATGCGCACACCCATCCCGGCGGGATGGGCCGTTATGCGGCACCCGGACGGTTGCCCACCACCTCACGGGAAGACATTCTGGCGGCCGTCAAAACCTATGCGGAAGCTAATCCCGATCTCGATTGGATCGAAATGTGCTGCTGGCCCGTGCGGATGTACGACATGGGCAGAACCGGGCCGAACAAGAAAAACCTCGACCGGATCGTTCCGGACCGGCCGGTCTGGCTGACCAGCGATATCGGCCACAGCATTTGGGTCAATTCCAAAGCGCTGGAGTTGATGGGTGTCAACAAGAACACTCCCGACCCGCACCCGGGCGTCTCGTTTTATGTCCGCGATGCAGACGGCAATGCGACTGGCTGGATCAAAGAGAAAACGTATCGCAAGTACAGAACTCAATTCTTTCCGGTTGACCAGCAAGCTAACCGGGAAGGCATGGATCTATTCCTGAACTTTCTTTTGTCTCACGGCGTTACATCGCTGATGGATGGGGGCAACACCTACTATTCCGATGAAGTCTATTCCTACCTGTCCGAACTCGACAAAGCCGGCAATCTGCCGCTGCGGATCGAAGGCACCTATCACATATTCCTGCCCGGCCAGCATGACACCGCCGTGGCTGGTCTCGAAAAGCTGCGTCAGAAATACGAAGGCGATCGCCTGAAGCTTCGTACCGTCAAAATTCATTTCGATGGTACAAATGAGATTCGTACTGGCGCTGTTCTTGAGCCATACCGTGACGTCCCGGGTAACCGCGGCGATACGGTTTTGAAAACGGATGAGCTACGCGACTTTATCCTGCAACTGCACAAGAATCAGTTTGATTTACATCTGCATACAGTTGGTGACCGCGCTGTGCGAATCGCATTGGACGCAACAGCATCCGCCGACATTGCTCTCGCGGGAAAACTTCATACACGAGTGACACTCAGCCACCTCGACATTATCGACACGGCGGACTACCCGCGGTTCCGGCGGCTGGGCATCATCGCCCAGTACACACCATCCTGGCATGGCGTTAACTTCAATGACCCGGTTCTTACAGCGCTGGGTGACAGACGTTATGCACGAACGCTTATTGCGCGGCCATTGTTTGACGATGGCGCCGTCGTGAGTTTCTCGAGCGATGTAACCAGCCTGGGAAGCCATGAGTCTGCGAATCCGTATCTCGGCATGCAGATCGCACACAATCGCCAGTATCCGCAGGATAGTATCGCCGCAGCATACGGCCCGGCAGGAATTCGGGGGCCGGAGTCAGAGCGATTGCCTCTTGAATACGTGATAAAAGCATACACACTTGGCGGCGCCTATCAATTGCGTAAGGAAGACGACCTCGGTTCGATTGAAGCTGGCAAGCTGGCGGACCTTGTGGTTCTTGACCAAAATCTGTTCGAGATTGACCGCAACGATATTCAACATACCAAGCCCGTCGCTGTGATGATGGAAGGC
>JAPUGB010000235.1 GCA_027293165.1 Gammaproteobacteria bacterium | reverse complement strand
CAAATGAGAGTGGATGTAGATTTGTGGCGTATCCCTCTCATTTTGCTGCTAAAACGCTTGGCACCGGCGGCAAAAACCGTATACTTGGGGGCCGTCGGTGACGGGGTTCGATGAGCGCATGCTGATGAAAGGACTGTTTCCCGGACTGCTTGCCTTGCTGCTGTGCACACAGCTGCAGGCGGCAACGGTGCGCGTGCAGACGATACGCATCGCCGATACTGGCAGCCAGACCCGGGTTGTGCTCGACCTCGATCGGACCACTGACCACAAGCTGTTCACGCTTTCCAACCCGCACCGCGTCGTCGTCGACCTGCCAGCCGGCATTTTGACCGCGCAGGCGGCCCTGTTTCCGGACGGCCAGGGGCTTGTGTCGGGGATCCGCGGCGCCAATCGCAGTGACGGTTCGACCCGGATTGTTCTGGATGTTGGGCAGCCGGTCCGGCCGCGCAGCTTTGTGATCGGTCCTGACGGTGAGCATGGACATCGCCTGGTCGTGGATCTACTGCCGTTGGACCAGCCGGTGGTGGTTAAAACCATGCCGGATGCACTCGGCAGCGATCGGGACCTGGTGATTGCGGTCGATCCGGGACATGGCGGCAAGGATCCGGGTGCCCGCGGACGGTCGGGATTGTTGGAAAAAGACGCCGTGTTGCAGATCGGCCGCCGGCTCGCCCGCAAAATCGATCAGGAACCGGGGATGCGTGCCGCGCTGACGCGCAAAGACGACAGCTTCATTCATCTTCGCGAGCGGATGGAGCACGCGCGCAGCCAGCAGGCAGACCTGTTTATTTCCATTCACGCCGATGCGTTTCGCGATCGGCGCATCCGCGGGGCCACGGTATACGTGTTGTCGGATAAGGGCGCCACGGACGAAGCTGCACTACGGCTGGCCGAGCGCGAAAATGCGGCTGACCTTGTCGGTGGTGTCACGCTCAGGGACAAGGACCAGATGCTGGCCTCGGTGCTACTCGATCTGTCGCAAAATGCATCGCTGAGTTCGAGCATGGACGCTGGCGATCAAGTACTGGATGAACTGCGACGAATCGGCAAAATCCGGAAACTCCAGGTGCAACAGGCGCCGTTCATCGTCCTGAAGTCACCGGACATTCCGTCAATTCTGATCGAAACCGCATTTATTTCGAATCGCTACGACGAGAGCAACCTTGGCAGCGTTCAGTATCAGGAAAGACTCGCTCACGCGATTTTTGTCGGGGTTCGCAGCTATTTTTACGACCATCCGCCGCCGGGCACCAAGGTGGCGACACTCGCCCGCACCTACAGGCCCCGGGAAGTGCAGTATGTGATTCGCCGCGGAGACACGCTGAGCGGTATTGCCAACCGTTACCAGGTCCCGGTCAGGCGAATCCGCGATGCGAATCATATTCCCGGAGACAAGCTTGTCATCGGCAGGGTGTTGCTCATTCCGCAGCCTCACGATATCTAATCGCTCGAACCGATATTCTATTTTCCCGGCATATCTGAAAGAATGCCGGGATGCCGATCCGTCACTTGCCGACTGCTTTGATAAACCAGATCGCCGCCGGCGAGGTCGTCGAGCGGCCCGCGTCGGTCGCCAAGGAACTGCTGGAGAACAGTCTGGACGCCGGTGCCACCCGTATACAGATCGATATTGAGCAGGGGGGCATCAAACTGCTGCGGGTACAGGACAACGGCGGGGGCATTCCGGCAGACGAACTTCCATTGGCGCTGGCGCGCCACGCCACGAGCAAGATCAACAGCCTGGAGGATCTGGAGCACGTTGCATCGCTGGGGTTTCGTGGCGAAGCTTTACCCAGTATCGCGGCTGTATCGCGTCTGCAACTGATATCCCGATCCCGCGGCGCGGATCAGGCCTGGTCGCTGGGCGATGAGATTCACCAGCAGCGTCAACCGACGCCGGCAGCGTTGCAGGAGGGCACTTCGGTTGAGGTGCGGGACCTGTTTTACAACACTCCCGCACGGCGGCGGTTTTTGAAGACAGCACGCACTGAATACACGCACGTGGATCGCATCACTCGCCGGCTTGCGCTGAGCCGGTTCTCGGTTGGGTTTCAGGTTACGCACAACCGCAAGCGGGTCCTGGATCTCCCACCTGCCTCCAGCCTGGATGAGCAACAGGCCCGCATTGCCGAGGTCTGCGGGGCGGAATTCGTAGCGCATGCCCTGTACCTGGAGCGCGAAGCGGGCGGGATGTCCCTGCGGGGGTGGATTGCCCAACCCACCTTTTCCCGCAGCCAGGCAGATCTGCAATTCTTTTTTCTCAGCGGGCGTGCCGTACGGGACAAGCTGGTCAGCCACGCCGTCCGGGCGGGCTACAGTGACGTGCTCGCCCACGGTCGGCAGCCTGCCTACGTGCTGTATCTGGAAGTCGACCCTGCGCGTGTCGACGTCAACGCGCATCCGACAAAACAGGAGGTGAGGTTCCGTGACAGTGGTTCCGTCCATGACTTCATTCGCCATACGGTCGATGCGGCGCTGGCTGATACCCGGCCCGACGCAACCGATGCCCTGTCCGCGCCGGCTTCGCTGGTGGGCGCCGTGCCGGGCCAGTCCTCGCTCGGGTTTCAGCGGTCGCCGGCCAGCCTGCGCGAACAGATGGCAAATTATGCGGCGCTGGCAACGCCCGCCGGCACCGATATCGACCCCGCCACTCAATCCCCGGACGCGATGCCACCGTTGGGCTATGCGATTGCGCATTTGCACGGCGTCTACATTGTTGCCGTCAACGCGCAGGGCCTGATCATTGTCGACGCACACGCTGCCCATGAGCGGGTGACCTACGAGAAACTAAAAACGGCGTTCGCCGGCGGTGATTTGCGCAAGCAGCTGCTACTGATACCGCTGACCGTGCGCCTGTCGGTCTCCGAGGCCGACTTGGTTGAGGCCCGCCAGGAAGCGTTTTTGCGGCTGGGAATCGAGGCGGACCGGACCGGACCGACGACTGTCGCCGTGCGCCAAGTGCCGATACTGCTGGCTCACGCCGATGTCGAAGCCTTGCTGCGCGATGTGCTCAGTGAATTAGCCGACGTCGGCGAAAGCACCCGGCTCGAGTCAGCGCAGGCCGATATGCTCGCGACGATGGCCTGTCACGGTTCAGTGCGCGCGAATCGAAAATTGACGCTAGAGGAAATGAACGCGCTGTTGCGTGAAATGGAAACCACGGACCGCAGCGACCAGTGCAATCATGGTCGGCCCACCTGGGCACAATTTAATATGCAGGATCTGGATCGCCTGTTTCGGCGGGGTCGTTAGGGGTCGCAACGGTGTCAAGCGATGCGCGTCCGCTGGCCGTCTGTCTGAAGGGCCCGACGGCCGCCGGCAAAACCGCCGTGGCGCTGGAATTGGTCCGTGAGTTACCGTTTCAGATCATCAGCGTGGACTCCGCGCTGGTCTACCGGGGCATGGATATCGGCACGGCCAAACCGGCTCCGGCGATTCTGGCGCAGGCACCGCATCGGCTGATCGATATTCGACATCCCTGGGAGACCTACTCGGCCGGCGATTTTCGGCAGGATGCGCTCGCGGCGATGCACGACATCGTCGCTACCGGCCAGATTCCGCTGCTGGTGGGCGGCACCATGCTCTACTTTCATGTGCTGCAAGCTGGCCTTGCGCCGCTGCCCGATGCTGATCCGGACCTGCGGGCTGAGATTGACCGCGAAGCTGTCGACAAAGGCTGGCCCGCGCTACATGACGAGTTGCGCCGGGTTGACCCCATTGCAGCCGGTCGCATCGAGCCTGCCGATGCGCAACGGATTCAGCGCGCACTGGAGGTGTACCGCCTGACCGGTGAACCCTTGTCAGAACTGCAGCGGGTGACTGAGCCGGATCACGATTATCGGTTTTTCAATATCGGGCTGATTCCGGCCGATCGGGCGATGTTACATGGCCGAATCGAATCGCGGTTCCGTAAAATGATGGATCGTGGTTTGGTGCAGGAAGTCGCGGATTTGCTTGGGCATGCCTCGATGAGCGAAGACGCGGTATCGATGCGTGCAGTCGGGTACCGCCAGATAGTGCAACACCTCAGTGACGAGATCAGTGTAGAGGAAGCGGAGCGGCGGGCAATTGTCGCGACGCGCAGGTTGGCCAAGCGCCAGTTGTCCTGGTTGCGCACGGAGCCGGGCCTGCTCGAGGTCAATTGCACGGCGGACGACGCCCTCGACCGCGTCCATGCTCTGTTGAGCGGCGAAAAGAGTTTCGTGCAACCGCTCGCATAAGCGGCTAGAATCGGCCCGTGGTGAAAGTTGTGACCGCCGTTTGCCGGTCTCATTAGCGACGTCGAATTAACGAAAACAACAAGCCAGGAGTCGAAAATGGCCAAGGGGCAAACTTTGCAAGATCCATTTCTGAACACACTTCGCAAGGAAAAGGTTCCGGTTTCTATTTACCTCGTGAACGGCATCAAACTGCAGGGAACCATCGATTCATTCGATCAGTTTGTGGTGCTGCTTAATAACAGTGTCAGCCAGATGGTTTATAAGCACGCAATTTCAACCGTCGTGCCCGGCCGCGCGGTAACCCTGCAGCACGGCGATGAAGGAGCCGAAGACTGATACCAGCCGGTATGGCAGTCCTCCTGCGCCGACGATTCCACGGATGGAACGAGTGGAGCCAGTGATTGTTTGACCGACCACAGCGCGGCGAGCGCGCAGTTCTTCTGGATGTCAGTCTGGGGCGCGCTGGCGGCCGCGAGGATCAACAGGAATTCGAGGCGCTGGCAACTTCCGCCAACGCTGAAGTTGTCGCGCGCATTGCTTCACGTCGCCCTAGCGCAAACCCGCGTTTTCTGGTTGGCAAAGGCAAGGTCGATGAACTCGGGGAGTTGATCCGGCAGTCCCAGGCGAACCTCGTACTGGTCGATCACGAACTCACGCCGCGGCAGGAACTCAACCTCGAGCGTGCGCTGGACTGCCGGGTCGTCGACCGGACCGGCTTGATTCTGGATATCTTTGCCCAGCGTGCCCGCACCGCGGCGGGTAAGTTGCAGGTTGAGCTGGCGCAGCTGGTCCATCTGTCGACCCGCCTGGTCCGCGGCTGGACCCACCTCGAGCGCCAAAAAGGCGGCATCGGCCTGCGCGGGCCGGGCGAAACCCAGCTGGAGACTGATCGGCGCTTGATAGGGCGGCGCATCAAGCGATTGAACCGGAGGCTGGATCGGCTCGCCCGGCAGCGCGGGCAGGGACGGCACTACCGGCGCAAGCGACAGGTACCGGCCGTGTCACTGGTCGGTTACACCAACGCCGGTAAATCCACATTGTTTAATCGTCTTTCGGGGGCTTCTGTCGCAGTTGCTGACCAGCTGTTCGTGACACTGGATCCGACTTTACGCAAAGTGTGTCTGCCTGACGATACGACGATCGTACTCACCGACACGGTTGGCTTTATCCGGGAAATACCGCACGAGCTGATCGCCGCATTTCACTCTACGCTGGAGGAAACCGTCGCCGCGAGATTGTTGCTGCACGTTGTCGATTGCGCCGACCCCGACCATCAGGAACGCGTGATTCAGGTCAATGAGGTGTTGGGCCGTATAGGCGCTGACCACCGGCCCGTCATCCAGGTGTACAACAAGGCTGATATACTAGGCTTTCCGCCACGCATTGATCGGGCAGAAACCGGCATGCCGACGCGAGTCTGGGTATCTGCCCGGACCGGGGAGGGCGTAGAAGACCTGTTGGCCGCTATAGCGGAGTTTCTCCATAAAGACCGGGTGCGTGGAACGGTTCGGCTCAATGTCTCCGAGGCCAAGCTGCGAGCACTTCTGTATGACAGGGGTAAGGTGTTGGCTGAGCGCGTGCAGGAGGATGGCGGCTGGGAGATCGATATAGAAATGGACCGGCGCGGATTTGTGCATCTTCAGCGTCGGGAGAATTTGCAGTTTGCATCGGAAATTGCTGACTGTAAGGCAGCGGCAGTTCAACAAGAAGCTGCCACCTAAAGGGATCGAGATCGATGGCTTGGAACGAATCGGGTAACGGCAAAAACCCCTGGGACCGCGGCCGCGGCCAGGGTGGACCCCCGGACCTGGACAAAATCGTGCGCGAGTGGCAGCAACGCATCAGTGCGCTGTTCGGCGGCCGGCGCCGGACCGATGGACCGGGCAACAGTTCGATGTTTCTGGTGTTGCTGGTAGTGATCGCGATCGGCTGGGCCGCGACCGGGTTCTACCGAGTCGATGAATCCGTACGTGGCGTCGTGCTGCGCTTCGGCCAATTTCAGGTACCCGCGACCATGCCAGGCCTGCGCTGGCACCTGCCATGGCCCATTGAACAGGTCGAAAAGGTCAACATCACGGCCGTTAACCGTTTCAGTCGGACCACGCGGATGCTGACCGCGGACGAAAATATTGTCGTGGTCGACATGGTGGTGCAGTACCGGAACGCGGATCCGACTGCTTTTTTGTTCAACGTCCGGGAGCCCGAGTTAGTGCTCGGCAACGTCAGTGAAAGCGCGATTCGGGAGGTCATCGGCCAGAGCCAGATGGATTATATACTCGGGGCCGGACGAGCGGAGATTGCCATAAACACGGCTGCAGTTATTCAGGAAGCTCTGGATTATTACGAAATCGGAATCGTGGTCACGAAAGTGAACCTGCAGGATGTGAATTTTCCCAGCCAGGTCGAGGCAGCCGTCCAGGATGCGATCAAGGCTCGTGAGGACGAGGTTCGCCTGGGGTTCGAAGCGCAGACCTACGCCAATGACATTCTGCCGCGAGCCCGCGGCGAGGCTGTGCGGCGGATCCAGGATGCCGAAGCTTACCGCGAGGGGGTGATTGCCAACGCCCAGGGCGAGGCGGCCCGGTTTGAGAAGCTGTTGGTCGAATATCACAAGGCACCTGAGGTGACGCGCGAACGCTTGTATATCGAAGCAATCGAGGACGTGTACGCCGAGGCAAACAAGGTTTTGATGGACGCGAGTGGCAGCGGCAATCTGCTGTATCTGCCGGTGGACAAAATCATTGAGGCACAACAACAGCGCCGGTCGTCTGGCCCGGCCTCGGGGAACACCGCTGGCGTTTCCGGCAGCGCTGATACTGCCGCTGGCAGCCGCGCCGCGCGTGACGATCAACGACGCAGAGGGACCCGCTGATGAACTCCCCAAGAGTGGTACTTGTTTTATTGGCTGTTGCCGCGGTTGTTGTGTCAATGAGTTTGTTTACCGTGGACGAGCGCGATTTGGCGGTCAAATTCAGGTTCGGTGAGATCATCAAGACCGATTTCGAGCCCGGGCTGCACTTTAAGATTCCGATCGTCAACAACGTGAATAAATACCCCCGGCGCTTGCTGGCGATCAATAACCCGCAGGAGTTGTTCCTCACCGTTGAGAAGAAAAACCTTTTGGTTGATTTTTTCATCGAGTGGCGCATTAGCGATGTCGGAGACTTCTATCGCACCAGCGGCGGTGATGAACTGGTTGCCGCGCAGCGGTTGCTGGAAATTGTCAAAGACGGTATCCGCGCCGAATTTGCCAAACGAACCGTGCTGGAAGTGGTCTCGGCCGAGCGCCGCGATCTGATGGACGACATGCTGGCCAAGGCGCGGGCCAATGCTGTGTCTCTGGGAATCGACGTGGTCGATGTGCGAGTGGAGCGCATCGAATTTTCCGACGAAGTCAGCGAGTCCGTGTTCAATCGGATGCGCCAGGAACGCGCACGAATCGCTGCCGAACTGCGCGCTCAGGGTGCCGAAAACGCTGAGCGCATTCGCGCCGAGGCAGATCGCGAACGAACCGTGCTCCTTGCCGAGGCTTACCGCGACGCCGAAATTCTGCGCGGTGCGGGTGACGCAACGGCCGCGGAAATATACGCCAAGGCGTATGATAAAGATCGCGATTTTTACTCGTTTCATCGCAGCATACAGGCGTACCGCCGCGCCATCGGACAGCCGGGCGATCTGCTGATTCTGGATTCCAAGGGCGAATTCTTCCACTACCTGAATCAGGCGGGCAACAAAGACTAGCCTCGCGACGAGCGTTCTTTTCTCTACCGCGGTCCATATGGAAGATGTGCGCCCGATGATCTGGACCGACCTACTGGCGGCCTTCGCGCTTTACCTCGTCATCGAAGGGTTGTTGCCGTTTGCCAGCCCGAATGGCTGGCGCCGAAGTCTGGCGTTGATGGCCCAGCTAAACGATACGCAGTTGAGGGCCTTCGGTGCGGGCAGCATTGGCGTCGGTTTGTTGCTGTTATACCTGGCTCGGGGTTGACGTCTGACTCATGGGCAAGAGCGTCATCGTCATCGGCACTCAGTGGGGCGACGAAGGCAAGGGCAAAATCGTCGATCTGTTGACCGAGCGCGCCGCGGCTGTCGTGCGATTCCAGGGTGGGCACAATGCCGGGCACACGCTGCTGGTCGGTGGAAAAAAAACCGTGCTGCACCTGATTCCATCCGGCATCCTCCGCCCGGGGGTCGATTGCATCATTGGCAACGGCGTTGTGATTCATTTGCCGTCGTTGCTCGAAGAAATACAGATGCTCGCTGACCAGGGTGTTGTGGTCGGGGGTCAGCTGATTATCAGTGCGGCCTGTCCGCTGATTTTGCCCACCCACATCGCACTCGACCTGGCGCGTGAAGCCGCAAGTGGGCAGCAGGCAATCGGAACCACCGGTCGCGGTATCGGGCCTGCCTATGAGGATAAGGTCGCACGCCGTTCGGTGCGTGTTTCCGACCTGTTCGATGCGACGCGCTTTGAGGAGCGGCTTGGGCAAGCACTGGACCTGCACAATTTCATGTTGCAGCAATACTTTGGCCAGGAGCCACTGGATGCTGATTCGATCCTGCAGCGATGGCTGGAGATGGCAGAGCAGATTCGGCCCTTCGTCGGCGATGTCGCAGGTTATCTGGACAAGCTGCGCCGCCAGGGCGCCGACATTTTGTTTGAGGGAGCCCAGGGCGCAATGTTGGATGTTGACCACGGAACCTACCCGTTTGTCACTTCATCCAATACCACGGCAGGGTATGCGGCAACCGGATCAGGCATTGGTCCCGGCGAATTCGATGGCGTGCTCGGTGTCGTCAAGGCCTACACGACCCGTGTCGGCGCTGGCCCCTTCCCGACGGAGCTGTTCGATGACATGGGCAAGCATCTGGCGAGCGTCGGTGCAGAATTCGGCGCCACGACCGGGCGCCCGCGGCGCTGCGGCTGGTTCGATGCGGTCGCAACGTGCAGGGCGGTACTCAATAATGGCATCTCGTCGCTGTGCATGACCAAGCTGGATGTACTCGACGGTCTGGACACGATCAAGATATGTGTTGCGTATCGATTGGATGGCGAATTGATCAAAGCGCCACCTTTGCGTGTTGATCGATTGACCGAATGTGAGCCGGTGTACGAAGAGTTGGCGGGATGGCGTGATAGCACCGTAGGCCTGGCGGAGTTTTCGGCACTTCCGGAGGCGGCGCAACTCTATCTTCAACGGATCCAGGAGATTCTCGAAGTCCCGGTTCAGATCATCTCGACCGGTCCAGATCGCGAGCAGAATATTATCCTGCAAAATCAATTCGACTAGTGATACCGAATCATTCGCAGCGACCCGTTTACACGATTATAAGTATCTGTTTTAATTGGTTTTTTCATCCGCGCATGCGTCGCTGTCTCACCGTGCCGTTTTTTCTTGCTGTACTGATTTCGATATCCGGCTGCAGCACCCGATTCATGTACAACCAGTTGGACTGGGCGGCAGTCTGGTACCTGGACCGCTATTTTTCGCTGACCGAGGAACAGGAAACCGAATTACGCGCAGCGGTGGACCGCAACCTCGAGTGGCACCGATACACGCAACTGCCCCGTTACGCGGAGTTCTGCCGGCAACTCGATCGCGAAGCCGGGGGCCAGTTGACCGCGGAAATGATGCGCGCACGCTACGATGAAATGTTGACGTTTTGGGATGATTTCATGCTGCACATCATCCCCGACACCCAGGTGTTCTTGGTGAATTTGACGCCCGAGCAGATCGACGAAGTAGTCGAAAAGATGGAGGAATCGAATCAGGAGATGCATGAAGAATATTCTGGTAACACCGCCGAGAGGCGCCAGCAACGTCGGGATAGAGCCTCGATCAGAGGGATCCAGATGTTTACCGGGAAGCTGAATAAGGAGCAAAAGGAATTCATTAAAGCTTCCACCGCCAGCATGCTGGACGCCAGCGAGGACTGGATCGACAACCGGCGCATGTGGCAGCAGCGATTTCGACAACTGCTCAAGGAGCCGCCGCCGCCGCATGAATTTCGCGCCGAACTGACCGAATTATTTGTCTACCCACGAAACGCTCATGATGAAGATTATCGACGGCGCGTCGAGTACAACCTCGATATATTTTTCAACATGGTCGTGACGCTCGACGGGATGCTCACCGACTCACAGCGCAAGCGAATGAGTCGGCGATTGAACAACTATGCAAGGGATTTCGAGCTTCTCGCAGCGGCTCAATGAGCCGCGATTTCCCGCACTTAATACTAAGGCCGTTCTTTGCTGTTTTTAATGCGCGGAGCCGAAAGGCGGAGCGCATTGACAATCGTGCCCTTAGGGCACCAACTAAAAAGGCCGCTTTGTAGCGGCCTTTTTAGTTGGTGCCCTAAGGGCACGATTGTCAATGCG
>JAPUGB010000234.1 GCA_027293165.1 Gammaproteobacteria bacterium | reverse complement strand
ATAGGCCAGCTGGGCCGGGTTCCCGTCCCCGGCACTGCCCTGCGCCTGTCGCATTAGCGGCGATGGCTCGTTCAGTCCAGATGACGTGGAGGCGTCACATGACGCAATAGGACCCTTCGGGTAGAGCAACTCCACGGTTTCTGCGTCAAACAGGACCGCGAACTTTTCACCGTCTGCTTCGGCGCTGACTAGTGCGTGATAACAGCGCTTACCATCTTGCATTGCAAACGCCAGTTCAAAAATCTCATCGGCGGTTGGCGTGACTTCCTGGAACGCAATAAGGTCCGCATCGATCCGGGCAACCATGGCCACAAACGTTTCGAATGCGCCAGTCTCCCGCCGCTGCTGATACGAAAGTCCGTTGATATTCCAGGAGGCAATTTTGATGACTTCACCGTTGGGAATCGAGCATTTGCCGACTTGACCGGCGCCCCGGTTGATACGCTCCGGCGCCGCATAGACGACTGGCTGGATCGCAATGCCGCCGAGTGCAAGCGCCAACAAGCTAATGCTAAAAGCCGCCCAGCGACCGGTCAGCTTGCTCCACCGCCAGGGTGTATTCGACATTTGATGTTCCTGCAGAATTTGGACCTTCATTAACGCCAGTAGCGGTCCCGGCGCACCACCTTGATCAGCGCACCTTCTTCAAGCTCTGTATCAACCGATAAACCGTTCATTACGGCCGTCATCTCGTCGTCCCACAAATTGTCGGATCGGGACGACAGCTCCGAGAGGCTTTCATGTTCCTCGGCCTCAGCGATTCTGATCCGGTCAGCATAGATCGAGTCGCGTTCGTCGATGCTTAACTCTCTCAGGCTCAACGCGGCATCGCGAAGCTGATCGCGGTATTCATCCACGCCCAGTCCAATCACGTTAAAAGTTGTTCTGGGTGAGGCTACCCACAGGTAGGACAGGCTGACCGGTTCGGCGCCCGACGCATCCTCGAAGCGCACCAGGTAACCGGACCAGGGACCGATTTCGACCGCCCGACTTTCGGCCGGCGACACGTTCGCTTCGTCCTTAAATTTCATGATCAGGGCTTTCGCCGGGACGCTCGGGTCCATTGGGGGTCCCGCGCCACCCAGCACGACCAGCGCTTTCTTATCGGGTTGGAACGCGCCGACGTAGCCTGGTGCGTTCACCAACCGCCAACCGTCCGGGAACGTCATCGTAAATCTCATATCGGCCTGCACAAACTTCTGGCCCTGGAACACCCCGTTGGACGGATTCTGTGGTCCCCACCACAGACCGTCTAAGCGATCGAGAAACCGGGCGTGGTCGGCGGCAAACGGTCGCGTCGGCGTCCATTCGATGGGGGTCGCCAGAGCGTCGATGTTCTCAACCCGGGACGGCGTGGTCGGATGCGACTTATAGAAACTCAACTTCTGCTGGCCGCCGGTCAGCAGCACCAGTTTGCCGAGTGTATCGAGCACGTTGCCGAACGCCGCCGGATCGTAACCGGCTTTTGCAGCCAGGCCCACGCCTGCTCGGTCCGCCTCACTTTCCTGAGTGCGGCTGTATGAGAACAACGAAACCCGGCCCGCAACGTCGATCGGCGCATTGATCATTTCGCCGAGATCATCGCCAACGATTGCGCTCACATCCTGACCCGGCAGCGCCAACAAACCGGGCGGAACGCGGTCGCTGGCGGGCTGCACGTGATGCTCCAGCGTCACGTGACTGATTTCGTGGGCCAGAAGGCCGGCCAGTTCGTCCTCGGAGTTGATTTGCGCCAGAATTCCACGCGTCACATAGATATGGCCGCCGGGCAACGCAAACGCGTTGGGCTCGGCCCGGTCGATGATCTTGAACCGGAAGCGATACGGCGGATTGTCCAGCGAAGCCGCGAGCCGTCGGCCGACCGCATCGACGTAGTTGGCAAGGAACTGCCCCTTGTAAATGCCGATCTGCTCTTCGACCTCGCGGCTGGCCTGTGCGCCTGGCTGTTCCTCGTCACTAACGGCTGCCGCTGCGGTTCCACCCGAAACAATCAGTTGCGACAGCACACTCAGACACAAGCAGAATCGGATTAGATATCTGTTTTTATTGATCACGATCCATTGGCCTTGTTGTTCTTCGGATGCATTTTAAGTCGCCGATCAATGCGCTGTCATGCGCAACCTGTGCCGCCTGCCCGCGGTGGTCTGGCCAATGGTCAGCGGCCACTTTACCCCTGCCGGTTGCCCCGGTACGAAGGGTTTCCGTTCGCCAAGCGTCACAGTACATGCGGGTGAAAAGCCAACGCTGCACATGAGCTTGCCATCGTTTGCCGGCGAACGGAAAAGCAATTGGGCGACATCGAAATGAAATCAAGTCCGTGGGCTCCACTTCGGGGCCGAATGTGGAGTTCGTGACCATTCCCCCCGCTCCCAGGTAATTCCGCGGTTCGACCCCCATTTTCTGTTGCGCTAGGTATAATTGCGCATTGTCTGATCAAACACTAATCGACTACAGGTAACCGTCAGACAAAGCCACGGGTCCTCGCCTCCTCCGCGACGCCGCCTGCGACGCCACGAAGGACCCAGGACCGCCGGGCTGTCAGACCGTTCTGCAGGTTCACGAGGGAGCAGACACATGTCACGAGCAACACACACCCTGTCGTGGTTGGTGCTGGGGCTTTCGGGCCTGGTAACGACCACCGACGCTTGGACACAGACATTCGGCGGCGCGGTGATCATCCGTGAGGCAGTGCCGGATGATTTATACGCAGTCGGACGGGACGTCGAATTGTTGGCCCCGGTCAGCGGCGATGTCGTGGCCGCCGGCGGCAGTGTCGTTATCGTCGGTGACGTCAGCGAGGACGTCATCGCCGCCGGGCGCAGGGTGACCGTCAGTGGCGCCATTGGCGATGATGTGCGACTGGCCGGTCGCTCGGTCACGCTGGCAGGATCCGTCGCCGGGCACGCGGTGATCGCCGGCCGTCGCGTGCGGATCGATAAAGACAGCCGAATTGCCGGTTGGGTCTTTATTCGCGGCACGCGGGTCGTCATTGACGGGCAGATCGGTGATGACCTCAGCGTTCGCGCGACCGTCATCGAGTTAAACGGCCAGGTTGATGGTAGCGCCAACCTTAACGCGCGCTTTATCCGGATCGGCGACGACGCGATCATCAAGGGCGATCTGACCTGGAGTGCCCAGAGAGCCAATATCAGTGACAGCGCGGTGATCGAAGGCGAAGTCATCAAAAGCGAGTCGCGCCGGCGCCGCGGTCGCGGTGTCTTCGGTACGCTGTTTGCCGTCATCGCCGTGATCGTCGCGGCCGGTGTGCTGTATACCGTGTTCCGGCCGTGGTGTGATCAGTGCGCCGCGACACTCAAGTCCAGGCCCTGGGCGACGCCATTGACTGGTCTGGCCGTGGTTGCGACCACTCCGCTGGCAGTCGGATTGCTGTTTGCGACCGGCGTCGGTGCACTGCTGGCTGTCGTGTTGTTGCTGGCCTATGCGCTGGCGTTGCTGCTCGGAAGCCTCGCCGGCGTCGTCGCACTCGCGAAACTGGGCCTCAGCCGGTTCCGGACGGACGCTCCCGTCAAGCTGTGGCTGGCATGGTCAGCGATTGCCATCGTCTCGATCGTGATTGGGGCGGCGTACGTCGTGCGGCCGCTGGGCATGGTGGTCGGAACTCTGGTCATGCTGCTCGGTCTAGGAGCGCTGGCACTGAATGCGTATAGCTCGTTTCGAGTATCGCGGGCCTGAGAATCCCGTCGGCTCCTGAGCGCTGCGGCCAATCAATGTCCGCTTTCGACTCAAAGCGGACCTGCCATCATGTCTAGAATTAACTTAAAAAAGTCGCGCTAAGTTTGAACTTGTGAATTTGATGCGATGTCCGCTTTCGACCCAAAGCGGACACTTTAACGCACTGCAATGGAAGGTCCGTTACCGTCCGGGAGTTTGTTTGTCCAGACCTATACCGCGCTTGTCGTTGCTACCAATTATGATGACGCGTAACATGTAACCACTCTAAAAAATTCTAATTGAACGATTGTTCATTCTGGGGGGAGCAATGCAACGAGCGATCATGGGATCAATCCGCAATTTTTCAGACCCCTGGTCAAGACACAACTTTAGTTAATACCGGCAATCGTTAATCGTTCAATTGCGGACAACTCAAATGATGGATCGTCGAGGAGATTTGCTATGGCAGATTCACTTGGTTCCCGGATGCTATTTGGCGTTATCGTTCCGTCTACCAATACCGCGGTACAACCGGAATACGATGATATGCGTCCTAATGGTGTTACTAACCACATTTCTCGCGCGATTATTCCTGACAATCCGGTTGTGGACGAAGATACTTTTTTGCAGATGGTTAAGGATATTCATAATAGTACTGATGAGGCCATTCGGGCAGTTATGACCTGTTCACCAGATCATTTGATTTTAGGCATGTCGCTAGAAACATTCTGGGACGGTGCCGAAGAAGCCAAGAAGCTTCATCAACACTTAGAGGAAGTTGCTGGAGTGGGTGTCACGATGGCTTCAACAGCTTGCCAAGCGGCTTTGGAAATTTTGGACGGACATGACAAAATTAAAAAGATTGCATGTATTACTCCTTATTTGCCGATTGGCGACAAGAACGTGCATAGATTTTTTGAAGATATCGGATACGATGTTAAAGTGGTCAACGGACTTAAATGCCGCGGTCCACGATTGATCGCCCATGAGCAACCTGAAGCACTGCGCCAGGCTTGTCTAAAGGTGGATAGCGATGACGTCGATGCAATCATTCAATGCGGGACTAACCTGGCGTTCGCACACGTAGCACCAACAGTGGAAAAAGAGTTAGGCAAACCGGTAATCGCAATTAACATCGCTACCTATTGGCACGCGTTACGTAACACCGGTATCCAAGATAAATTCGACGGATTTGGTCCCTTATTAGCTATACACTGAACTCGGTTCCATTAATATACTTGGCCTGCGCTAATGGGCGTATCGTCAACGGCGAAGAAAAACTAATAAGGAGACGGACTATGAACCGTTCTTTGATAATTTCTATCGCACTAGTCAGCTTGATTGCAATGGGTAGCCCCGCCATGGCCGATGGTAAAGGTGTTTCTAACAAAGGAAACTCCAGGGCGGGAAACAAATCTGTGTCTGAGCTTACGGACCCGAACTGTCGGGGTGTCAGAGCCAGCCTCTTTGTCATTGCAAACGGG
>JAPUGB010000233.1 GCA_027293165.1 Gammaproteobacteria bacterium | reverse complement strand
CCGCGCGGTGACGACCAGAGCATCAACCTGTGCGCCGCGATGGGACAAGCGGTAGCTTGCGCCATTCCCGTCGACCTGGAAACAAACCTGCTGGCCGTTGATGTCGGCACGGAATAACGGATCGCCGATCTCCCAGTCGGTACGGACATGGTAGGAACTTTTCTCGTGGGTAATCTCGAATCCGCCCTCGGCTGCTTTTACTGTGACAACCCAGTGTTCCTTGTTGATGATGACGGTCCAGTCCTTGCCAACTTTGTATTCGTGGCTGGGTAGCTGGCCCGATAGTTGCGTATACCGCAGCGCGTGGTATTGGTGAATCGCAGCCGCGACGGCGACAGGGAGAGCCGGGTCGTCGTGCGGCACATCGCTCGCATGAAATCCGTCTGGATACTCATCGGCGATGAAGCTGGTGCTCAGTTTGCCCGCGATAAATCTCGGATGGGCTATCACCGCATTCAGGAAACTGATGTTGTGCGATACGCCGCGAACGTAATAAGCGTCCAGCGCATCGCTCATGCGTGACAGGGCCTGCTCCCGGTCCGCTCCGTAGGTGATGAGTTTGGCGATCAGCGGATCGTAGAAAATCGACACCTCGCTGCCTTCTTCTATTCCGGTATCGACGCGTGTGCTCGGCGTTTCACTGGGAGCCCGGTACCGTACCAGGCGACCGGTGGACGGCATGAAGTTCCGGAACGGGTCCTCCGCATAAACGCGGCATTCGATGGCCCAGCCGTTCGTGACGACATCCTTTTGCCGTATTTTTAATTTTTGGCCGGCGGCGATACGGATCATCAGTTCGACGAGGTCCAGCCCGGTGACCAGTTCCGTAACCGGGTGTTCAACCTGCAGGCGGGTATTCATTTCCAGGAAATAGAAGTTCCGCTTGGCATCGACGATGAACTCCACCGTTCCAGCCGAGCAATAGTCCACTGCCTTTGCCAGTGTGACCGCCTGTTCGCCCATCGCCTTGCGCGTGGCATCGTTCAGAAACGGCGAGGGTGCCTCTTCGATGACTTTTTGATGGCGGCGCTGAATCGAGCATTCGCGTTCGCCGAGATAAATCGTGTTGCCCTTCGCATCGGCCAGCACCTGGATCTCGATGTGTCTCGGTTCCTCGATAAATTTCTCGGCAAATATGCGGCCATCGCCGAAACTGGTTTGTGCCTCGTTGGTTGCCCGTTCGAACCCTTCCCGCGCCTCTTCGTCGTTGCCGACGACCCGCATACCTTTTCCGCCGCCCCCGGCGGTGGCCTTCAGCATGACCGGGTAGCCGATGTCACGCGCGACTTGCACTGCATGCTCCGGACTGTCGATCGTATCCGTGTAGCCGGGAATCGTGTTGACACCGGCCTCCGCCGCAAGTTTCTTGGACGTGATTTTGTCGCCCATGCTGGTGATCGCTTTGGTGCCCGGGCCAATAAACGTGATGCCGGCATCGCTGAGCGCGTCGGCAAACGCGGCATTTTCGGCCAGGAATCCATAGCCCGGGTGCACGGCCTGTGCCCCGGTTTTCTTCGCAGCGGCGACGATGTTAGCGATGACCAGATAGCTTTCGGCAGCAGGCGCCGGTCCGATCAACACCGCCTCGTCTGCCATGCGTACGTGTAGCGCATCTTGGTCGGCGTCGGAATACACCGCGACCGTGCTGATACCCATGCGCCGGGCAGTTTTTATGATCCGGCAGGCAATTTCACCCCGGTTGGCTATCAGTATTTTGTCGAACATGTTGTTGTTTTTTTGTGTGCCGGGGCCGTCTAGAGGGGAATGTTTCCATGCTTCCGCCACGGATTCTGCAAACGTTTGCCTCGCAGCATCGCGAAAGACCGCGCGATCCGCGCGCGAGTGTCATTAGGCATGATGACGTCATCGATGTAACCGCGACTTCCCGCGATAAAAGGATTAGCAAATTTTTTCCGGTACGCTTCCGTTCGTTCCGCTATCTTGGCCTCATCGCCGATGTCCTCGCGGAAAATGATCTCCACCGCTCCCTTTGGTCCCATGACCGCAATTTCGGCGCTGGGCCAGGCAAAATTGACGTCGCCCCGCAGATGCTTGGACGCCATAACGTCATAGGCGCCCCCATAAGCCTTGCGCGTAATCAGCGTGACTTTGGGCACCGTGGCCTCGGCGTAGGCATACAGCAATTTCGCGCCCTGCTTGATGATGCCGCCATACTCCTGGGACGTGCCGGGCATGAATCCGGGTACGTCCACGAGCGTCAGTATCGGGATATTGAAGGCGTCGCAGAAACGAACAAAGCGCGCCCCTTTGACCGATGAATCGATGTCCAGGCAACCTGCCAGCACCATCGGTTGATTGGCGATCACGCCAATCGTTGAGCCTTCCATGCGGATGAACCCGATGACGATGTTTTGCGCGTAGTCGGGCTGCATTTCGAAAAAGTCGCTTTCGTCTGCGATTTTGGTGATCAGCTCCTTGATGTCGTAGGGTTTGGCGGGATCGCCGGGAACCAGGCTGTCCAGTGACGGCTCAACGCGATCGACCGGATCGGAAGTTGGCCATGTCGGCGACTTTTCCCGGTTGCTCGGCGGCAGAAAATCGACCAGCCGGCGTGTCATTGCAAGCGCCTCAACATCGTTCTCAAACGCCAGGTCGGCGACCCCGGACTTTGTGCTATGGGTGATGGCACCGCCCAGTTCCTCCGGCGTGACTTCCTCATGGGTAACCGTTTTGACGACATCTGGCCCCGTGACGAACATGTAAGAACTGTCTTTCACCATGATGATGAAGTCGGTAATTGCCGGTGAGTACACGGCTCCCCCGGCGCAGGGCCCCATGATCAGGGAGATTTGCGGCACCACCCCGGACGCCAGTACATTCTGCTGAAAAACGTCGGCGTAACCACCGAGTGAGGCAACACCTTCCTGGATGCGGGCGCCGCCGGAGTCATTCAGACCGATTAACGGGGCACCGACCTTCATGGCTTGCTTCATGACCTTGCAGATTTTCTCGGCATGGGCCTCCGATAGAGAACCGCCAAACACTGTGAAGTCCTGGCTGAATACGAACACGAGCCTGCCATTGACTGTCCCATAACCGGTAACCACGCCATCGCCCGGTATCTTCTTTTCTTCCATATCGAAGTCGTTACAGCGATGTTCGACGAACATGTCCCATTCTTCGAAACTTCCTTCGTCGAGCAACAAATCGATACGCTCGCGCGCGGTCAATTTGCCCTTTGCGTGCTGCTTGGCGATGCGCTCCTCGCCGCCACCGAGCTTTGCGGCAGAGCGTTTCTGTTCCAATTGCTCGATGATGTCTTGCATGGGTATCTCCGATTAAGCTGTCTTTCTTTACAGGGTTTCGGCCAGCCCGGCCACCCGCCTAGGCAGCCTTTTGCCGCTGCCGGATCAAATTCAGCACCTCGCCGGCCGCCACAGGGATATTGGTTCCCGGACCGTACACAGCGGCTACGCCGGCGGCCATCAATTCATCGTAGTCCTGCGGCGGAATGACGCCACCGCAAACCACGAGTATCTCGCCTGCACCCTGTTTTTTCAGGGCATCTATCAGTTGCGGCACCAGCGTTTTATGCCCCGCTGCCTGCGATGAGATACCAACCACGTGAACGTCGTTCTCGATCGCATGTTGCGCCGCCTCTTCCGGGGTTTGAAACAGAGGTCCAATATCGACGTCGAATCCAATGTCAGCGAACGCCGTCGCGATGACTTTCGCACCCCGGTCATGCCCGTCCTGGCCAAGCTTGGCAACGAGTATGCGCGGCCGGCGGCCCTCATCCCGGGCAAATGCTTCGATTTCCTGCTGGATATTCATGAAACCGCTGTCTCCCTCATAAGCTGATCCGTATACGCCACTGACCGAGTGAATCACTGCCCGGTGGCGCCCGTAAACCTTTTCCAGCGCATCGGAAATTTCACCGACGCTCGCGCGCGCCCTGGCGGTGTCGACGGCCAAAGCCAGCAGGTTCTCAGCGCCGTTCTCGGCGGCGGCGGTCAAAGCGTCCAGCGTTGCCCGGCAAACCGATTCGTCCCGCTGACTGCGCACCCGTTCCAGGCGTTTGATCTGCCCGTCCCGTACCGCGGTATTGTCGATGTCGAGGACGTCAATTTCGGGCTCGTCCTCAGGCTGATACTTGTTCATCCCGACGACGATTTCTTCGCCGCGGTCGACGCGCGCCTGGCGTGTTGCGGCCGCCTGCTCGATTCGCATCTTCGGCATACCCGACTCAACGGCCTTGGTCATACCCCCGAGCTCCTCAATCTCATCGATGAGCTTGCGCGCTTCGTTCGCCAGCGAGTCGGTCAGGCTTTCAACGTAATAGGAGCCGCCCAACGGATCGACGACGCGGGTAATGCCGGTTTCCTCCTGCAGCACCAACTGCGTATTGCGTGCGATATGTGCTGAAAATGGTGTCGGCAGCGCGAGGGCTT
>JAPUGB010000232.1 GCA_027293165.1 Gammaproteobacteria bacterium | reverse complement strand
TTCGCGACTCACCGAGCAATGCTCGGTGTAAACCGTCGCTCACCCAACTGAGCTACGGGCGCGATGATTAAGTTTATTGCTTGGCTTAGTGCGATCTTACAGCAGCAGCGCTGCGCGCTGCAGGTACTCCCCTCGGCTGCGCCTCGGGCCCGGCCACTCGCCTGCAGGCTCGCGGCGTTCGCGACTCGCCGAGCAATGCTCGGCCTAAACCGTCGCTCACCCAACTGAGCTACGGCCGCGTCTTTTAAATCAAAAGCTTAGGCGTGTCGGGTCTGGACTTCTGCCTAAAAAAACGAGGCTTGCCGAATATTTTACCCGTTCCCAGCACAGATTGGCCTCTCAGCTTAGTGGCCTAACGCAGGAAGGTCTCCTCCGATAAATCGTCTCCGTTATCCATGAATCAGCGTGGCCGAACCGTTGTCTCGCAGCCGCGAGCATGATACGGAGTTTGCGGAACCTGGACCAGTTAATGCAGGCAGGTCAGAAAAGTTTACCCAACAACTGATAGCGCCAGGAACGCTTATATCCGACGGGCCGTGGACGCACCGCATCGCCTGCACTCAACCCTTTCGGTACCGCCCCCGGCCCCAAACTCAAATGCCCTGTCGATCACACGAAAGTCATGAAACCCGAACCAACACAAGAGACGACCGAGTAATGGTGGTAACTTTGGCATATGATAAGCCTTGCAAGCACATGTGTCTGTTTCATTACTTTTGTTCAGACATGACCCTGTCCCTGTTCCATCGTACAGACCGCATAAACCGAGCACATGAGAAGACGTTCAACCATTATTATTTTGCGATCCCATGATCACCTCGTCCCGAGTTACACATTGCGCGCGATTCAGGCGTAACAAAAGCGTCACTGGACACTGTCACGAATAACCTCATGCAGCAAGCGAATCATCGCTTCGTCCCCGTAGCTGATATTCTCGACAATCAGTCTCGCTCGTGTGGAGAGGCGCCGATAGCCCCACATTGATCGCCGTTTGGTCTCGGCCCACCCTTCGCGCTGGTAATAGAGCGGCAAATTGACATCGAAATAGGAGATGCTGTCCGCGTCCTTGAGCAGATCGGAGCTGGGATCTCCACCCACCTCATGGACCTTTACTAGGCGGCAGGCCTCGTCCAGAATATCCTGCGCGACTTCGCATGCATTTAGCATCCGGCGCAATATCTCCGCCCCGTTTCGGGCATGGGCTGCCTTAAAAGCGTCGTAATCGTCGAAGTCCGCTCGTCTTACCTTGACCTCCTCGATTGCCCGGTCGATGTCATGGGCCAGCGCCGCCAACTGCAAGGTATCGCCGGCATCCGGTTGCAGGCGCAAAATCCACTCCAAGGTGTTATCGGCGTGACGCGGATCTTCAGGCACTTCCGAGCCCGCAATGACCGCCCTGATTTTTTGTTTTGCACGATCAATGTTATCCATTAAGCGCAATTCTCACCCGACGCAGGGTCTCAAGATTCATCACCACGGCAATCACCACCAACACCGGCAACACCAGATTAGCCGCCGCGCCCAGGAAGATCAGGAACACACGCACGTCACGCCCCATCCGCAAGCCGGGCTTGGCTCCGGCTATGATCCGGTCGCGCAGCAGATTATCGTACTTGTCTGCTGTGTAACTCAGCATAAACGAGCCGATAATAGCCATGAATCCAGTGAACAGGACCCAGCCGTTCACTTCCAGCGCCAGCAGATGCCAGGTTAAGCCGAACAGCAGGAAAGCGTCGGCATAACGGTCCAGCACCGCATCGAACCAGCCGCCGAAGTCGCTGCTTTGGTACTTAAGCCGCGCCACTTCGCCGTCACAACCGTCGATGATGGATGCGAACTGTGCCAGGACACCGCCGAGGAGCAGGGCGGGATACCCACCTAAGGCAAAGAGTCCAGCGGCCAGCAGGGAACACAGAAACGAGAACAGGGAGATCTGATTCGGCGTTACATTACCTTTCACCAAGTGCCGGGAAATCCGCACGGAGATGGGGCGGTTCAAGTAACGCGCTACCGGCCCGTCGTTGGGCTTGTCACGGAGACGGTTCAGCAGAGCCTGCTCCGCCTTCTTGAAGGCCGCGGGATCGTCCACATCGATCCAAAACCCGTCGGTTGGGATCGCCTTGACGTGCCCTTCGGCGGCCAGGGCCTGTACCGCCCCGGATAGGGTCGTGTCGCCGTCCTTTGCTATGCTTTGCTCCAGCGCGCTGAATATAGCGGGGCAGCATAGGAAAATACCGGTATCGAAGCCAGTGAAGTCGGCCAACCCCTTGCCGATGCTACGGATCTCTTTATTTTTCGTCGGGCCGTCTTGCACCTTAACGCGGGTGACATCCTCCATATCGATGAGGGGGTTGCGGGTGTTGCCGTCCACTACCAGCGCGATTTCTCCATCGCCCAGAGTCAGCGTTGTCAGCGCTCGAACCAGGTTGGGATCGAAGAGGTGGTCCGCCATGAGCAGCAAAAACGGTTCGTGCAGAACGTCCCGCGCGGCGAGTACCGAAACACCGTTTTCTTTGTCCCAGTCGTCATTCACCAGCGGCGTGATCGGAATCGCGAGCCGATCCGCCAGCCGCCGCAGGAAGTTGCAAACCCGCTCGCCCTGGTAGCCAATGACGACATAAAACTCATCCGCTCCGGCCTCCAACGCAGCACGGATGACACGTTCGATCAGGGGGATGCCCAGAATGGGGATGAGGGGCTTGCTATCACCCCTCTGCTGCAACCGGCTGCCTTTGCCCGCTGCGAGAATCAAGCATTTCATCCCCGGCTACTCCCTCATCGCTGATGAACTGTTCCACCAGTTTGAAAGCTTCGTCATCGGTGAACTGGACCGGTGGGTGCTTGCAGAAATAGGCCGATGGCCCCTCCAGAACGCCGCTCTGGCCGCGGTCCAATGCCAGTTTAGCGCAACGAATCATATCGATGGCTACGCCCGCCGAGTTGGGCGAATCCTCCACCGACAGGCGCAACTCGAGGTTCATGGGCACATCACCGAACAGCTTGCCCTCCATACGCAGAAAACAGACTTTGTTATCGTTCTGCCAGGGCACGTAGTCACTGGGACCGATATGAATGTTGTCGTCATCCAACCGGCGGGCGGCCACGGACTGCACCGCCTCGGTCTTGGACTCCTTCTTGGAAGCCAGGCGCGAATGGTCGAGCATGTTTAGAAAATCGGTGTTGCCGCCGGTGTTGAGCTGGTAGGTACGCTCCAGCCTGATACCACGCTTGGCAAACAGATCGGTCAACATGCGGTGGGTAATGGTGGCACCCAACTGGGACTTGATGTCGTCACCGATAATAGGCAGACCGGCCTCTTCAAAATACTTCGCCCACTGTCCCTCGGGGTCGCTGGCGATGAAAACCGGGATATTGTTGACGAAAGCCAGGCCCGCCTTATAGGCACAACCGGCGTAAAAGCGTGCCGCTACCGCCGAGCCGACTGGCAGCCAGTTCAGGAGGATTTCGGCACCGGATTCCTCGAGCACCTTAATGATGTCTGCTTCGCTGGGTTCCGGCTTGTCTGCCAGCACAAACGTGCGTTTCTCGTCATAACCCTTCATGTGGTCGGCAAAACCATCCAGAATCTTGCCCATCCGTACACCGACACCGGAGTCAGGGATATCGGAACAGAAAACCGTCGTACAGTTGGGTGCGGAAAAAATGGCAGCGTGCACATCGACGCCGACTTTGCGTTTGTCGATATCGAAGGCCGCGACCACCTCTATGTCACCGGGTTCGTATCCGCCAATATCCCAATGCATCAGGCCGCTCGCATCTTGCGCGTTTTTCCCCCGGTAATAGTGGATGCCCTGTATCAGTGAACTGGCGCAGTTTCCGATACCGACGATAGCAATTTTGATATTACTCATATAAATCACATGTCTTGAAATTTTCGTTCAATGAATGAATTTTTTCTGGACGAACATCATTGTTCTGCACGCGATCTTTCTGCACAAGATCGACAATCATTTGCCGGTTAGATCGCTTGTCCATCGTCCTTACTGGACGCTCCTTCTGTCCTGTCCTGTCCGGTCCTGCACCAGTTTCTCCCGTGTGGTCTCCTCACGGGATTTACCGATATTCAGGCTTCGCTTTGGTACCGAGCAGGGACTGGATACGCAGTGCGGTCAGCTTGCCAAGCAGGGGCGGCTGTCTTCCCCCTTGATTTGTTCCTTCTCGCTTATCTGCCCGCATCAACTGGTCCAGTTTAACAGGTAGTTTGCGGGCTTTCCCGGTCATTGGTAATTGATCCTGCCGGTTTAACGGATTCTGGACCTTGCGCGATTTGCGTCGGGAGGCGCTTGCGTTGGCTCGGCCGGTCGCCAAATTCGTAACACTAGCTTTTGCACGGGCGTCAATTGGCGAATGTCGGTTGAATGGCATCGTCACGCTGATAACCTTAAACTCCGGTGTGAACTTCACGCCCAAATTCTTTTTGTGAGCCCATGAACCAGCAGGTCGATTACGCCAGCCGAATTCTGACCCGGCTCATTGAATCGCTCGGCAGCGCGCTACCCGGCATCTTCGCCGGGGTGGCCGTCATCGTTGCCTTTTTTATCGCCGCCATCGTGAGCCGCAAGCTGCTGGCCCGTCTGTCGGCGCGAGTCGAGGCCGACAAGCGCCCGCTCGTCAAGCTGGCCAGCGAAACGCTGTTCTATGTCGTGATCGTCGTCGGCCTGATCAGCGGCCTCGGCACGATGGGGATCGATGTCTCCGCGCTGATCGCCGGCTTGGGCCTGACTGGCTTCGCGCTCGGTTTCGCCCTGCGCGACGCGGTCTCCAATTTGATTGCCGGCGTGTTAATCCTGCTCTATCAGCCCTTCGGTTATGGTGACAAGATCACGGTCAGTGGCAATAGCGGCACGGTCATCGGCATCAACTTCCGCTACACGGTCCTGGAGGCCGATGGCGGCACCGTGATCCACGTGCCCAACAGCACCATGTTCAGCAACAGCGTCACGGTCAAACCGGGAACCGGAGAGGCCCCCTGAGGCGGTGCGACTTCGGCGCTAGCTGAACGCTTAGATTCCCGATTAGACACAGGTCCGAATCGCTACACCCGGCCGCTCGCCGTTATTTCCCGGCCTGGCGCTGCCTGATTCGTTCCATCAGGTATTTGAGGAACTCAGTCAGTGCCAGATCGATTTCGTCGGCGGCTTCGCGACAGCCGGGGTCCGCCTGGATTGCCTGCCACCAGGTTGCCAGCCGCCCTGCTCCGTCAGTTGGATCCGGGATTTCCTCGAAAAACGGGAACACGGTCTGCTTCAACATGATGATGAATGGCGTCAGCGCACAATCGCCGATCGAAGGTCGGTCGCCGGCCGCAAACGGACCCGGCCCCATGAAGTGCGCGACATAGCGAAAGCCTTTCTCGAACTCGACAGCTGCGTTGTCAATTAACTGCTGATCGCGGGGATCCGCATGTTGTTGCTGCACCAGCCCGTTGTTGTGTGGCGCAATGTACAGGTCGTTGATCCGCGAGACCATGCGCGAGTGGGCGCGGAGTATTGGATCAGCAGGAAGCAGCGGCGGATCGGGATAGACCTCTTCGAGATATTCGCAGATGACCGCGGACTCGGCGATACATCGTCCGTCGACTTCGAGGCTGGGCATCTTGCTGATCGGATTGAACGCGCGATACTCCTCGGAGCGCAGCCCACCGCCGAGCGCGCGTTCCAGCGGCAGATCGATGCCTTTTAGCCGCGCCAGCATGACCACGCGAGCAACATAGGGCGAGGCAATGGCACCGTATAACTTCATGTTGGCTTACTCCGAACCATTCTCGCAGCTATTGTTGTTCTGAAAAGCAACAAGACCGGGCTCACGAGTTTTGCGCGAGGCGCTCATACAAGAACTTGAGAAACCCCTCGACCGCCGTGGCATATTCCTGGACGATGCCGTAGCAGTCTTCGTTGCCCTCGATCGCTTGCCACCAGACCGCCAGCCTGCCGTCACCTTCGGTTGGATCGGCAATCTCGTCGAAATTCACGAACACCAGCTTCTTCAACAACATCATGTACGGCGCGGCTGCTGCATCGCCAAGCGTGGGCCGGTCGCTGACCGCGAACGGGCCGTCGCCCATGAAAAACTCAAGGTAATGAAACCCCTTCTCGAATGCTGCCTTGTTCTCATCGACAATCGCCTGGTCCCGCGTTTCCGGATTGACCTGATCGACCATCGGTGACACATGCGGCGCTATATACAGGTCGACAATGCGGGAAACCATTCGCGATATCGCCCGGTCCATTGCATCAGCCGGCAATCCGGGCGGCTCCGGGTGGATCTGTTCGAGGTATTCGCAGATGACTTCGGATTCGGCGATGATCTGCCCATCCACGTCCAGGGTCGGCATCCTG
>JAPUGB010000231.1 GCA_027293165.1 Gammaproteobacteria bacterium | reverse complement strand
GGGCTAAACAGGCGGCAAGGGCCGCTCACGCCGAGCTCAGCATCAATTGACGCCGATTACCAGGCCCTGCGTTCTAGCCCCGATTCAGGCTGATTTTCGGACCTGAGGGATCTCGGCCTGGCAGGGTATACGGAAAAGAAGGGATTTCCGTACCCCCAAGAATGGGGGTCTAGAGCGGGCACCGCAATGTCGGCTTCCTAGCCCTAAACGGACGCTGCACGGTTACGTCGCTTACTACCGCTCCTAGCCATTAGCGGACATAAAGACGAAGGCTGGGAGTCCGAAATCTTGCAAAATCGGAGGTACGAAAATCCCCCTTGAGCCCGTTCAAATCAGCTTAGGTAGGGGATGCTTTCCTCGCTTGATCGCAGGCCCCGAGGGGGACTAGGATCGCGCCGACGAACGCGCCCCGGCGTCTACAAATGCAAGGACTGCCGCAAACCCTTCACTGTGACGATTGGCACCGTCATGGAGCGTTTCGTCGACGCCCTGCGCGAGGCGGGTTTGCCGGAGTGAGAATCTTATTCCCAAAGACTCGCAACAACTGATACTTCTAGGGGTGAAATGGCTTGTCTGAACGTCCGCTTCTGGCGGAAAGCAGCCATTCGTGAATGTCCGCAAACGACCCAAGGCAGACATTCCGGCAGGGTAGTCCGAGGCTGTGAGAGGCGAGGCGGGACGTGCATAATGTTCCCAATATCATCAATCAGACGCCTCTAGCGTAGAACAGAGCCAAATAACTCGAAAATAAGAATCTACCAATGTTTGTTGGACACTATGCGGCCAGTTTGGCCCTGAAGAAGTTTGAGAAAAGGGCGTCGCTCGGAGTTCTATTTCTCGCCGTTCAGTTTGTCGACATCTTGTTTTTTCCGTTTGTTCTACTCGGAATAGAGCGGGTGAACATTGTGGAGAACTTCACGCAATCGACTCATTTCGAGCTGGAATACATGCCTTACACGCACAGTCTTCTCGCTTCCTTGTTGTGGGCTGGCGCGGCCTACGTCGTTTTCAGATGGGTAATTGTGAAGAAAAACTCGGTGGCGTTGGTAATCGCGTTGGCCGTTTTCTCGCACTGGCTGTTCGATTTGATCGTTCATACGCCGGATCTACCCCTCTGGAGTGACACGTCACTCAAGCTCGGCCTCGGCCTATGGAATAACGCCATCGCGACTTTTGCTCTCGAGGCTGGACTGCTGTTGTCGGCACTTTGGCTCTATCTGCGATCAACGTCGGCTACGACAGCAGTTGGAAAGTATGGTATGGGCGTCTTCGTGGTTTTCTTGCTATTGGTGAATGTCGTGAATATCTTCGGTCCACCGATGGGTGACAGTAAGTTGGGTCTTGCAATCTCGGCGCTTACATCCTATTTCTTGTTCGCGGCGGTGGCGTTCTGGCTTGATACGAGGCGATCCTAGCAGCAGTGAAACCTGCCTGAGGCGAACGTTCGCTGTTGGCCGAAAGTGCTGGTCTGCCTTCCAGATCGGCGATAGGTTCTTGTCGACTCAAAGCAGCCGTTGGGCCGATGGGGAGGTTATACTGCGATTCCATACATGCCCAGGCAAGCAGGAGGTCGAGATGTCAAAGACCCCCGAGTACTGGGATGATCCGATGCTCTTGCCCGGGTCAGGCCCTTGCGGCCCGGCCCGTTTGTATTCAAACGGGGGTTATCAGAAGTGAAGTTATTACGTGAACCGCTGGTGCATTTTATGTTCATCGGCGCAGCGATCTACCTGTTGTACGGTATATTTGCCGAGCCGGTATCCGAGGAAGTGGAGAACACCATCGTCGTCAGCGCAGGCGAGATCGAGTGGCTGCAAACCGCCTGGCAGAAACGCTGGTACCGGTTACCGACGGCAGAAGAGCGTGACGGCCTGATTCAGCAGTACATCAGGGAGACCGTGCTGTATCGTGAAGCGCTGACCATGGAGCTGGACAAGGACGACATCGTCGTCCGCCGCCGGCTGGCGCAGAAACTGGAGTTCCTCGCCCAGGACCTGGCGGCATTGACGCCGCCCAGCGAGGAAGAGCTGCAGGCCTATTCGCCGAGCACCGGCAACGTTACCAGAAACCAGTACGCTTTACCCTTACACAGGTCTTTATCGACCCGAACAAGCGCGGCGACGCGACGCTTGATCATGCTGAAAGGATCAAGGCGACATTGATAGCGCAAGGCGATGCGGTCGATAATGCCGGCGCGTTGGGGGATGGCTTAATGTTGCAAAACTATTACCCGGAAAACACGCATGTCGACATACAGAAGCAGTTCGGTAGCGGCTTTGCCAAATCGGTGGCAGACCTGTCACCCGGGCAATGGCACGGGCCAGTGCTGTCCGGTTACGGCGTGCATCTGGTATATGTGCACAGCCGCAACGAACCGCCGGCGCCGGTCTTTGCCGAGGTGCGCGAGCGTGTGGCGCAGGACTGGAAGGACGACAGGCGCGAGACGCTCAATGAGCAGTTCTACGCCAGTCTGCGGGACCGCTACACCATCGTCATCGAAGCGACGACAGAGGATGACAATATTGCAGCCATACAGGAGCAAACCCCTTGATGCGGTTTCTCAACCCCCTGTGGTTGGCGTGCATGGCTGTCGTGCTGGTGGGTCTATACCCGGCGATGCAGGTGAACGCCCATGAGATCCGACCCGCGCTGCTGGATATCAAGGAGCGAGATAGCGGCTGGTTCGACGTTACCTGGAAGATCCCCACCCGTGGCGATCGGACGTTGGCTATCACACCACAACTGCCGGACAGCCTGGAATTGCTGGGTTCGCCATCCGTTAAGGACATTCCGGGCGCCCGGATCGAGCATTCCACGTACAAAAGTAATGGTGAGCCGCTCGTAGGTAAGACCATTGTCATCGACGGCCTGTCCGCCCAGCAGACCGATGTGCTGCTGCACATCCAGCTTGCGGACGGCACCACGCATTCGGCTATCCTGCGGCCGGGCTCGCCCGAATTCACGATCCCGCTGCAAGCATCGAAGCTCGAAGTTGCCGGCTCCTATTGGCGCATGGGCGTCGTTCATATACTCAAGGGTGTGGACCACCTGCTGTTCGTGCTGGCGTTGCTGTTGATCGTCTCCGGCTTCGGGCCGGTGATAACAGCGGTGACCGCGTTCACGGTCGCCCACAGCATCACGTTGGCACTGGCGACACTGGGCTTTGTCCATGTGCCGTCGGCGCCCACCGAAGCCATCATCGCGTTAAGTATCCTGTTCCTCGCCTCGGAAATCATTCGCCAACGCAACGGCGAAATCGGGCTGACAGAACGCTATCCGTGGATGATCGCGTTTATTTTCGGGCTGTTTCACGGTCTCGGCTTTGCCGGTGCGTTGTCCGCAATTGGCGTGCCACAACACGAGGTGCCGTTGGCGTTGTTCATGTTCAATGTCGGCGTGGAAACCGGGCAATTGTTGTTCATCGCTGTTGTCCTCAGTCTGTTTAAGTTGCTGCGGCGCTTACCTGTCACGGTACCGCAAGGCGCCTGGCGTGTGCTGCCTTACGGCATTGGCGGTGTGGCGGCGTTCTGGACGATTCAACGGGTGATGTCGTTTTTGCCCTTGGCGGTGTAGATATCGGTAACCATGCACTCACAGGTGTCGGCGTTAAGGTTTTTACCATCGTTTACTCTCTGATGAGTATCGGTGTCTTCGTCGCTGTTGCCCCAAGGCTGGCACACGCAATGCTGACACGAACGCACAAGCACGCAGATTGAGGAGCCCGGACCCATTGTCCACAGTCTGGACTGATGATCCAGACGGCCGGCATCGGGCTGGCCGGCGGACGGGGCTGGCCTTCTTACCAAGCGCTCTGGATCACTGGTCACCACTGCCGCTGTGCGTAGCTGAGAAAACTGCAGTGGGAACCCGAGACACTCGCAAACCAAGGGGAGCGGGTGGTACCAACGGGGACAGCGGCGAAGCCCATCGCGTAAGTTCGATACTACCAAGCGTTTGGGTCATCTTGTTGTGCGCCGTAGTCCTTTGCGGTAAATCGCACACGGTGAGGCTACGCTGCTCTGGGCCGAGGTTTCGGGGCGTCAATAGAATGAGAAATGCAGTCCATTGCGTGTGTCAAATTTGTGCCTAAGTGATAATTGCTGGAATCGGAAATCAACGAGTTACGTCGGGTTTGTGAATTAGGCAAGCATCGCGAGTGACTGTTTTGATTGAAACGTTAATGTACCCCGTGTGACTACGATCCAAGGGGTCGGCGCCCTCAGGGCGTTGCTGGCGGT
>JAPUGB010000230.1 GCA_027293165.1 Gammaproteobacteria bacterium | reverse complement strand
GCCCTGCGCAGCGCGTCCGGATGCTGCCCACCGAACCAGACCGGCGGATGCGGCTTTTGTATCGGTTTCGGTTCCATCGCCGTTGCCTGCAACGTGTAGAACTCGCCGTCGAGATTCGCCGTCGGCTCGGTCCACAAGGCCTTCATGACCTTTAGCCCCTCGTTGAAGCGTCTCAAGCGCTGGCGGTATTCGATTCCGAAACTCTGGTAGAAAGTCGAGGATTTGGCCGGTGGCCCCAGGCCGATCCCCAAAATAACTCGGCCGTTGCTCATGTGATCCAGCGTGCCGATGCTCTTGGCCAGTTGCACGGCATTTCGAATCGGGAACACGATGACCGACACGCCCAGTTTCATGTTGGTCGTCAAGGCCGCTGAGTAACACAGCAAGCTGATCGACTCGAGAAGGGAAGCTTCACCGGTTACCTGGTCCTGTACCCAGGCGCCCTCATATCCGAGTTCCTCGCCCTTCTCGAGGCTACGACGCACCAAAGCCATGTCGGCCTTGCCGTCGACGAAATTCTGCGGCACCGCCATTGAAAATTTTATCTTTGCCATCGATACCCAGCCTTTACATGTCCGATTGTGGCCCGTCTTACAATAGTTCTTCGGCAAGCAGTTCGAGCGCCTCCGATGAGGCACCCGATATCAGCATCGTGCCGACCTGTTGCTTGCGCCCGGCCTCTTTCCAGGCAGCCAGCTGTTCCCGGATGTGCCCAGCCGGCCCGACCAGGGAGCATTCATCGACCAGGCTATCCGGCACGGCATTTGCAGCGGCATCCTTCTGACCCGACAGGTAGAGGTCTTGAATAAGCTGGGCTTCCTCGTCGTAGCCTAAGCGCCGGGTGTAGCTGTTATAGAAATTTTTCTCGCGTGGCCCCATACCGCCGATATACAAAGCCATCCGTTCCTTGACGGAACGCCGGCATTGCTCCAACTCCGGCCCCATCGACACCTGCACCAGCGGTGCCACATCAAACCGGTCCAGACCCTTATCGTGGCCGGCCGCAGCAAAGCCCTCCTTCAACCAGGGTTCAAACACGTCGAAGCGTTCGGGATTCATCCAGATCGGAAAAAACCCATCGGCCAACTCAGCAGCGCAGGTCACACCATTCGGCGTGACTGCCGCCGTGTAAATTCGCAGTGGATGTTCGGCATGCAGAATACTTTTGAGCGGCCTGGCCAGACCGGTTGCATCGTCACCGCGATAGGGAATCTGGTAATGGTAACCCTCGTGCGTCAACGGCTCCTTGCGCTCGATGAGTTTGCGGATAATGGAAATGTATTCGCGCGTCCGCGTCATCGGCCGGCCAAAAGGAACTCCGTACCAGCCCTCGATGACGCCGGGGCCGGAGGGGCCCAGTCCAAGAATGAACCGACCACCCGATAGCTCGCCCAGCGTCAACGCTGTCATGGCAGCGCAGGTCGGGGTGCGTGCGGGCATCTGCATGATCGCCGTACCCACTTTGATACGGGTCGTCTGTGCGAGAATCCAGGCTGCCGGCGAAACCGAGTCTGAGCCGTAAGCCTCTGCGGTCCAGACCGAATCGAAGCCGAGCCGCTCTGCTTCCAGCACCTGCTGGATCGGCAAGTAGAGTTTCGCGGGAGAGTACCCGGCAGAAAGTCCCAGTTTCATGCAGGCAGCTTCCTGGTTTCTGTTTTTTTCGGCCCGTCGCGCCTGCAGTCTAACCAAATGCTGCCAGCCGGCAGTAAGCAACCCGGTTGCCGACCGGGCTGTGGACCTTCGCATGGGCTCGTCGCGAATCGGCCGCGCGGGGCACACACCGTGCTGCCAAATTAGTCGGCAATGAGGCCGCCGGAGCGACTAGTCGTCAATGAGCATCTTGTCGAGATCGTCGACCGAATCCGACGGGTTCTTGCTCTCCTGGTTCAGGCGATTGATCTCGTCGACAACCGCATCGTTGCCAGCCTTGGTGACCTGCAGTTCGGTTTGGAGGTCGTCGAGTTGACGCTGCCCACGAATCGTGTGCTCGGCGCGGTCGGTCAATTCATGGCGCAGCTCGACCGTCTTCGCCAAGGAAGTCTTCAGATCTTCCTTGAGCTTGCGCATCTCAGTGTCGGCCTGCTGCACAGTGGCTTTCAGGTCCTTTACCTGCGCCACGGCGTCTTCCAGCTGCGCCTGCTTATCGGTGGTTTGGGTGCCCTGATCTTTAGCCTGTCGTTCCGCGAGCCGCAGGTCGGCTTCGAGCGCACGTATCTGGTGGTCGCGGGGGTCCTGAACGGTCTCCTTTACCCGGCCACTGACAACCCGGCCAAGCATGGCTACCAGGTAGCCCGCAATAAAGGCCGAAACACCTATCAGTAAATACTGTTGTAAAGGATCGCCAGGCATCTCCGCGCACCCAAGAAGATTCCGCCTCGGAACGGTAATTCACCCCGCATCGCGGGACTATGCGGCAGTTCTCATTCCGGCAAACATGCCTGGATTGATCGGGACGGCCCCGGGTGGGGCCTCGCCCTGAAACCCGGGCCCGATCGTGCCCGAAGCCATACCGCGGGCCGGGCACACCGGATGCACCCGACCGGCCTAAAAATTGGGCCACGTGGAAGACCACCGGGCCGCGAGCCGGACGATTGGCGAACGGGTGTTGCCGGCCTCGCACGGACGGCCGGCCCCCCTCGCACCCTCACCACCACTTGATATATAGCCACCAAGCATAAGGGCAGAAAAATTTATTATTTTTCGGCGGCTTACGATCTCGGTATCGTAGCCAGTTCGCCATCGGGTCGGTCGGATCCTGCCCGGCAGCCCGCCGGCCGGCAACCTAACCCATTGGATTCGAGAGCCGCGTCAATGCAACAAATGATGATCGCCAACGCACTCAGGGACGGCCTGGTAGTGTTCCTCGCTGCCAACGGGCGCTGGGTTAACGCGATCGCGGACGGAGCGGTGGCGTCGGATACCGACCGCGCCCAGCGGTTGGCCGATATAGCGCTTGAGGCGGAGCAGCGCTGCGAAGTCATTGGACCTGAGTTGATCGAGATCGAGCTAAAAGACGGTCTGCGTCAGCCTGTACATATTCGTGAAGCGATTCGGGCCAATGGTCCGATCGTGCGCGGGCATCCAGGCGAAAACGGCGATGATCACGGAACCTAGCGGTGTATCGTTACGACGTATTCGACCATGACATTGTCAACGAACGGGTCGAACAGTTCCGTCGGCAGGTTGCTCGGCGCCTGAATGGTGAACTGAACTATGACCAGTTCAATCCGCTGCGACTGATGAACGGGCTGTATTTG
>JAPUGB010000023.1 GCA_027293165.1 Gammaproteobacteria bacterium | reverse complement strand
CGCCATGACTAAAAGATTTATTCCGCTTCCATCTCTTCTACATTCAGGGCGTTGGGGTCGTTGAAGGTGTCAGGCACGGTCTCGGCGACGTCGCAGACCGGAACATGGCCTTCGCGGAAGACTTCGAACATGACATCGAAGCTGGCATCACGGGCGCTGGCCGGACAACCGGTGGCCTTGGAAATCAACACGCTGACGATGCCCTCGGGAACCGGGAGCTGATGCAACGGTACTCCCCCGAGTGCGATGCGCATAAATTCGATCCAGATCGGCAGGGCCGTCCTTGAGCCTTCTTCGCCCGGGCCGAGCGGCAGGTCGTCGTCGTATCCAACCCAGACCACAGCGACCAGATCGCCGTTGTAGCCGCCGAACCACGCGTCACGTCGGTCGTTCGATGTACCGGTCTTGCCCGACAGGTCACTGCGCTCAAGAACGCGCGCGCGCCGGCCGGTGCCACGTCTAATGACATCGCGCATCATGTCCTGTATCAGAAAAGCGTTTTGCTCAGAGATCACCCGGGGCGCCGCAGGTATGTCGGCAAAAAGCTCCGGGGAGATTGAAGCATCTGGCCTGTAGCTCTCGCCTACCTCGGCCATCAGTTCGAAAGACATCGCTTGTGCAGGATCACGTGGTGCCGACGGGAGGGCATCGTCGTCGTCGGTCTGGCACTCCCGGCAAACGATCGCCGGTTCTGCGCGATACAGCAATTCACCATCCGGGCCGCGGATCGAATCGATCACATACGGTTTGACGGCATAACCGCCATTGGCGAAGGTTGCATAGCCCTGGGCCATGTCCAGCGGTGAGGCATTTCCACCGCCGAGCGCCAGGGAACCGTTCGGCGGCAGTGCAGCGTCAGGAAACCCGAATGGCTGCAGGTGCCTGACGGCATTACTCACGCCGGTTTTGTACAGCAGCAGCCGCACGGAAGCCAGATTCATGGAACGAACCAGCGCCTCCCGGACCCTGATCGGGCCGTAGAACCTGCCGCTGTAATTGAGGGGCCGCCACACGTCTTCCAGTTCTGACGATCTGATCACAACGGGCGAATCATCGACGATCGTGGCTACCGTGTTGCCCTGCTCGAGCGCTGCCGAATAAATGAAGGGCTTGAACGACGATCCGGGCTGTCGGGCTGTCTGGACCACACGATTCCACTTGCTCAGCGTAAAATCAAAGCCGCCGGACAGGCTGGTAATGGCGCCGTCGCGGGGATCGATGGAGACAACCGCCGCCTGTGCTTCAGGCATGTGCGCCAGTGCAAAGCTACCGAGCGTTGTCGGCATGACGTGGATAATCTGGCCGGGTGCAAGTACATCAGCAACTGTTTCAGGAGCCTGCCCCGTAGTGGCACGATCCACAAATGATTTGGCCCAGGAGATGCCGTTCCAGGGAAGGGACGAACGTGAGCCGTTTTTCAATACAATCTCAGCGCTGTTGTCTTCGTTTAGCGCTGTCACGATCGCAACATCGAGACCGCCCGGATTCGGCTGGTCGGCCAATGCGAGCCGCAGGTCTTCCGGCCATTCATCATACGGTGCCAGCAGAATTTCGGCATCGACGTCCAAAGTTGCAATCGGTCCTTTATATCCGCGCCTCCGCGTGAACTCGAACAGGCCATTGCGTAAGGAGTAGATTGCCGCGCGTTGCAGCTTGGAATCGAGTGTGGTTACCACCTCGTAGCCTGCCCTGTACGTGTCCTCGCCGTAGCGGGACAGCATTTCCCGCCGAACCATTTCGGCAACATAAGGGGCCGACAATTCCGTGGCGGTACCATGCAGCATGGACTCCATCGGATACATCATTGCTCGCTGATAGGTATCGTCATCGAGGTATCCGAGGTCGAACATACGTTCAAGCACATAGGTCCGGCGCGCTTTTGCGTTGGAAGGACTGCGAACCGGGTTGTACTGTGACGGGGCCGGCAAAACCCCGGCAAGCGTCGCGGCTTCGGCAACATTGATGTCCTTGAGCGCCTTGCCGAAATAGACTTGTGCAGCCGCGGCAACACCATATGCTCGCTGACCGAAAAACATTTTATTGAGGAACAGGGCGAGTATCTCTTGCTTGGAAAATTCCTGCTCGATCTTGTAGGCGAGGAATGCTTCCCGGAGCTTGCGCGTAAACAGCTGTTCGCGGGTCAGGAAGTAGTCACGCGCGAGCTGCTGCGTGAGCGTGCTACCCCCGCCGCTGATTTCACCTGTCCCGATAATCCTCACCCCGGCTCGAAGGATGCCCTGGTAATCGATGCCCGGATGTGCAAAAAAGCGGCGATCCTCCGCGGCGACGAACGCATCGACGACGTGCGGCGGCAACTCGTCGAAAGTAACCAGGATCCGGCGACGCTCACCGACTTCGGCAATCAGCCGCCCGTCGCGGCTGAAAATCCTCAGGGGGATCTGTAAGGGAATCTCGCGAATCGTCTCTGCCGGCGGCAGGCCGGGAGCCACAAAGTAATAAGCCCCGAGAACGGCAGTCGTGGTAGCCATGCCGGCCGCCAGACCCAGTCCCGCGAACAGTATGAGCCACTTCGC
>JAPUGB010000229.1 GCA_027293165.1 Gammaproteobacteria bacterium | reverse complement strand
CCGAACGTCGTGTTCCAGCTCGATGCAGGTTACATCGTGCTCCCGGCGGGCGATTTTGAGATCACCGCAACCGTCGTCAGTGATACGAGCCAGGTATTGATTCCGACGACGCTGGTTACCCTCAACAGCGGCGGTGTCTACACCTACATTGCCCGGGATGCGGCCGGCGGCGGCGGCCCACTCGACTGGATTGCGCTGACCGACAACCCCGGCTTTTAATCGATTCGATCAGGCCGGCGCCGAGCCACCCGGACGCGGCACAGATACGCCTCGGGCCAGCCAGATGGCCGCGGTGGCGAGGCCTACGGCGAGCACGGTGATTGTCGCAATCCCGGGAGTCGCCAGTTCGCCCAGCGCAAACGGACCCCACAAATACTGCGAGCCGGGAAACAGCACGTTCATGACCACGTGCATGACGATTGCCGGCACTATCGAACGCGCCATCCACGCCGTGTAACCAAACCCAATGTTCATCGCCATCAGGTAGATCCACTGCGTGCTGATGTCGGTGAAGCCAATATGTGACAGCGTGTTGACGGCGGCCAGGATGAGTAACATCGGCCATAGTGGCAGCAGCTTCTCGATGCGGGTCTGCATGACGCCGCGATACGAGATTTCGGCCAGCACCGCGGCGAAAAACGGGACCAGCAGCAGGAAAACCAGGCCGAAAACGGTCGATACACCCTCCGGCGCAGCCGGCGCTTCCAGCGTCACGCTGTGATAAACCCCTTCCAGCCCCTTGATGCATTTTGCGGCCAACATCGCGAGGAAGCTGAATGCGTAGACCCGGACCCACGGAACATTGGCCGGTACGCTGAGCCGGATGTTCCAGCGGCGGTTGAGCAGCCAAGTTGCGACAACAATCAGCACCAGGGCCGGAATCGGAAACCACGGCAGCGTCGGTGTGACGTCGACGTTCAGAAAGACCAGGTACATGCTGATTCCCATCAGCACGTTGAAAAACACGAAACCACCCAGGATGACCAGCACTATCGTTAGTAGGTTTTTAGCGTTCATGTTTTCCCCCTCAGGTTGCGACACAGGCTTTTCTGGCGCCTGCAGCGCGGATCCGATAACAACACGTTGATTCCCCGGTCACCAATTATAGTGACAAGCCGGCGAGGAGCCGCGGCCGTCCCGTTCCAGGTCCCGCAGAACGGGCAGCCGGCCTCGCCGGGTTTGCGCCGCCGCATCGGGCTGGCCCATGATGATCCAGTCACGGCCTGCTCGGAGGTCCCGGGCAGGCGACCACAACGATCTGCGAGGGCACATCATGCAAACAAGAATCAACCGGGTCGCCGCAATCAATTGGGCGCAGCGCAACGCAGTCGCCGCACTGCTTTGCGCATTAACCATAGCCGGCTGCGAACAGCCCACGCAAACCCCGGTCATGCCCGTGACACTCGACCCGGAGCGGCCAACCGTGCTGATCACCGGCTCGAGTCGCGGTATCGGCCTCGAAATCACCCGGCAATACGCGATGAAGGGCTGGAACGTGATTGCCACCTGCCGCACGCCATCGAATGCGGCGGACCTGCAGGCGATTGCAGATGAATTTCCGAACGTGACAATCGAACGACTCGACGTCACTGACTTCGACCGGATCGATGCGTTGGCGGAGAAGTACCGGAACCAGCCGATCGACGTGCTGCTGAACAACGCCGGCATTTCGGGCGGCCGCGAAAGCCAGCAGTTCGGCAATCTGCAATACGAAGTTTACAACCAGGTGATGGCCGTCAATGTTCTCGGTCCATTGAAAATGGTCGAGGCGTTTATGCCGAATGTCGAAGCCAGTGATCAGAAAAAGATCATCAACATTTCCAGCGGCCAGGGTTCAATTTCCAGCACCTTTGGCGGCCAATACTTTTATCGCGCGAGCAAGGCCGCTCTGAACATGGTTATGCGGAGCCTCGCCGTCGAGAACAAAAAAGCGGGCATTACCATTGGCCTGGTATCACCGGGCTTCGTGCGCACCGATTTTACCAAGGGACTGGATTTCCCCATGATGATTACGCCACAGGAGAGCGGTGCCGCAGTCGTTGCGGTCATTGATAATTACGGAATCGAGCAAACCGGCACCCACGTCCGTCATACCGGTGAACCGCAAAAGTGGTAATAGAACCGAACGGTTAATCTGCGGTCATATTGAGACGAGGTTTTAATCGAGGGGCAAAACCATGACAGACAATCGCTGGACACTGGATCCCGCGGTCGATGAATTTCTGGCAGGCATGACGATGTCGAAGGAGTTGATCGAAAAGCTCAAAGCCGAACATGAACCGATCGAGGCAGCAGCGCCACAGCCCGGCGATTCGGCACCGGACTTTACGGCCGAGCGTCTATCGGGGAGCGGCCAGCGCAGCGGGGAGCAACTGCAATTGTCCAGTGTGCGCAGCCGGCCGGTCGCGCTGCAGTTCGGCAGTTATACTTGCCCGGTCTGGCGCGCCCAGATCGATCGTTTCAACGAGATTCATGAGGAACTGCAGGATCAGTTCCAGTTCCTGACCGTGTACACCCGCGAAGCGCATCCCGAAGACGGCTGGAAGGTAGAGATCAATAACGATCAGGACGTCGTTTACGATCAACCGACGACGCTGGACGAACGAGCGCATATCGCCGGTACTTGCCTGACGCGGCATGGTATCCGGATGCCGCTGCTTCTGGACGGCATGGACGACAGCATCACGAGGGCCTATGCGGGGTCGCCCGAGCGTCTGTACCTGATCGACGAAACGGGCATCGTGCGTCACAGGTCGGTAAACGGTCCGTTCCGGATGAAAGTGATTGAGGCCTGGTACGAGGCGCTTAAGGAATACGCAACGGTGCGCAGCTGACGTCGACGTCACACGGGTTGCCGGGCGACCGTAGTGATACGCTAGCGGCTCGGCATCAGCCACAGCTGCGACGCCAGCGATGACCAAAGGCACTTCCGCCAACGACCAGCCAGGCTTTGTTGCCCACCGTGGCTGGGCTGCCCGTTATCCCGAAAATACCTTGGAGAGCCTGACCGCCGCAGTAGACACAGGCGCACGGTTTATCGAATTTGACGTGCAACTAACCCGCGACCAGGTGCCGGTGCTACTGCACGATGACAACCTCGCGCGTACAGCCGGCGTTGGTCGATCAGTGTTCGATCTCGACGCTGCCGACCTCGCGTCGATCGAAGTTAACCAGGCGGACCGATTCGGAGATCAATTCAGTGATGTCCATGTGCCGTTGCTTGAACAAATCGTCAGCAACCTGGCCAGCTGGCCGGACGTAACCGCGTTTGTTGAGCTGAAACGCCAGAGCATCGGCCATTTTGGCGCCGCCACGATGGCCAGGCAGGTGCTCGCACAACTGCAACCGGTGCTGGATAGTTGCGTTGTCATCTCCTTCATACACGATGCTGTCACGGAGGTGCGGCGGCGCGTGAACATACCGATCGGTTGGGTCATTCGGACCTGGGATGAACCGACCCGCACAAAGGCTTTGGCCGCTGCGCCCGAGTACCTGTTCTGCAAGCACACGATTTTGCCCAAGAACAATACCCCGGTCTGGCCGGGACCGTGGAAGTGGGTCTGCTACGGAGTCAGCGACCTGCCACTGGCGATGGCGCTGGCCGAACGCGGGGTAGCGTTCGTCTCCACGTTTGAGATCGGCGAGCTGCTCGCGGCAGCCCAGACCCAGGGGGCCAGGCAATGATCGGGGCGTACTACGACGTTGTGGTAATCGGCGGCGGCATCAACGGCGTCGGCGTGGCGCAGGCTGCCGCCGCGGACGGTTTCTCGGTGTTGTTGATCGAAAAGGATTCGCTTGCGGCCGGGACCTCGAGCCGTTCCAGCAAACTGATTCACGGCGGATTGCGTTACCTCGAGAGCTGGGAATTCGGGCTGGTACGGGAAAGCCTGACCGAACGCGCGCTATTGCGTCGGCTTGCGCCGGACCTCGTGCGCCTGAGGGATTTTTATATTCCCGTGTACCGGGAAACGCGACGCCGTCCATGGTTGCTGCGCTCCGGATTAAGCCTCTACTGCGTGTTGAGCGGGTTCAGACTTTCGGCGCGCTTCAACACGCTGCCGCGCCGTGCATGGGACCGGCTCGATGGTTTGAAAACGGATGGGTTGAACGCGGTGTTTCACTATCGCGATGCGCAGACCGACGATCGCTTGCTGACCGAAGCGGTCATGCACTCAGCGCAGCACCTCGGCGCCGAACTTGCCTGTCCCGCGCGGTTTACCGGTGCGAAGCTTGCGGGTCAGGGCGGCAAGGTGTTCTTTCGCAGCGGCGATGCCGAACACAGCTGCCGTACCGCGGTGCTGGTGAATGCCGGTGGCCCATGGGTCAACCAGGTCCTGGATCAGATCGAGCCGGCACCGGAGCCAGTCGGAATTGACCTCGTTCAGGGTACGCACATCATCGTCCCGGGTACGTTGTCGCAAGGGTTCTACTATCTCGAAAGCCCACGCGATGGCCGCGCCGTGTTCGTCATGCCGTGGCAGGGTCAGGTCCTGGTCGGCACGACCGAGACGCATTTTCACGGTGATCCGGATCAGGTCCGGCCATTGGCGACCGAAACACGTTATTTGTGCGGCGTGCTGCGTCACTATTTCACGGCCTGGAAGGATCTGCGCAGCGACCAGGTCGAATCGGCCTTTTCGGGCTTACGCGTGCTGCCGGCCGATGGTGGCCACTTGTTTCATCGCTCGCGTGAAACCGTTTTGCAGGCTGATCGGCCCAGCGCCGACGGGCCGCCGCGGGTTCTGAGCATTTATGGCGGCAAGTTGACCACCTACCGCAGGACCGCCGCAAAAGTCATCGAGCAAATTCGCCCCGGGCTGCCGGCACGCCACCCGATTGCCGACACCGCGAAGCTGGAACTCGAGTTGCCGTAACGGCCGGAATCGCAGTGAGCAAAAGCGATGGGGCTTTATACCTTGCTATCGACCAGGGCAGTCATGCGTCGCGAGCGCTCGTTTTTGACGAGCAGGGCCACATTCAGGCGCACGCGCGCGAAGAAATCACCACACTGAAACCGCAGCCTGGTTGGATCGAGCACGACCCGGAGGAGATCCTCGCAGCCGTGCGGACTTCCGTTCGCGAGATCGAACGGCAGCTCGGAAAGGGTGCCGGCCGGATCGAATGCGCCGGCATCGCCACCCAGCGTTCGAGCGTCGTGTGCTGGGATCGCGACGCCGGCCGGCCACTGTCCAACGTAATCTCGTGGCAGGACCGGCGTTCTGCTGAATGGCTCCGGGGATTTGAGCATGCCAGCGAGCGTGTGCACGCGATCACCGGGTTGGTGCTGTCGCCGCATTATGGGGTCAGCAAGTTGCGTTGGTGCCTGGATGAGTTGGACGCGGTTCGTGACTGCTTTGACCAGGGCCGGTTGGCATTTGGGCCGTTGTCGAGTTTCCTGCTGCAGCGCCTGCTGGATGAGCCAGTACCAGTGGCCGACCCGGCGAACGCGTCGCGGACACTGGTCTGGGATTACCGACAACGCGACTGGTCGGACGAATTGCTGGACCTGTTCGGACTGCCATTGAACGCGCTGCCAAAAAGCGTGCCCAGCCGGTACGCACACGGTGCACTGCAAATTGGAGCGCATGACGTTCCTTTGGTATTAGCAACCGGTGATCAATCGGCTGCGCTGTTTGGTTTTGGTGGGCCGACCCCGGTGACGGTTCACGTGAACCTCGGAACGGGCGCATTTCTGCAACAAGTGGTTGGCCCTGAACCGTTCGCTCTACCGGGATTACTGAGCAGCGTTGTATACCAGGATCAGGCGCAATCGGTCTATGTGCTCGAGGGCACGGTCAACGGTGCCGGCAGCGCGATCCTGAAGATCGCCGATGAGCTCGGTATGGACCGTGCATACATGAAAGCGAACAGTGCCAAATGGCTGGACGAAGTAACCGATCCGCCGCTGTTTCTGAACGGCGTCG
>JAPUGB010000228.1 GCA_027293165.1 Gammaproteobacteria bacterium | reverse complement strand
CACCAACGCGTCGTCGCTGGATACCGACGGATTTGACCTTACCGGCGCGTGGAACCTCGACGATACCAGCAGCGGTTCGTGGCGCTTCGGCCTGAACGCCACCTATGTGACGACCTACGACATCGTGGATCCGCAGGCAGGCAATGTCGACGGGAAGGGCAATCGCAATTTCACGAATTTCGCGACCTCGGTGCCGGAACTGCGCGGCAATCTCAATGCGACCTGGTCACTCGGGCGAAACAGCGTCAACGCTTATCTGCGTTACATCGACTCGTACGACGACGACCAAAACGTAGACCTTACTACCGGTAGCTTTGCCAAGGTCGACAGCTTTACTGCCTTTGACTTGCAGTACAACTTTGAATTCGGCCCGATACTGGGGGCAGAGACCGGGCCGGTGGTTACCTTGGGTGCGATTAACCTGTTCGACGAAGAGGTGCCCGGCGTGGTGACGTCAGGCGGTTTCGACTCCAAAGTGCACGACCCACGCCAGCGATTGGTTTACTTGCGCCTGGCGGTGCCGTTCCAGTAGTAGCGTAGCGATTCGAATAGACGGGAACGACCTCCGGCGCGTTCCCGCTATGCGACCAGCCGGTCGACCTTGGCGGCGCAAATAAAGTCGTTCTCGGACAGGCCGTCGATCGCGTGTGTCGTGTACTTGACCAGACAGAAGCGATAGCTGACTTCCATGTCCGGGTGGTGATCCTCGGTATTCGCTATCCAGGCTACCGCGTTGACGAATCCCATCGTCCGGTTGAAGCTCAGGAATTCAAAATGCCGTTCGATCCATTTGCCGTCGGCACTGAAACGCCAGCCGGAATCCAGCGCCTGCATTAACTCTTCCGCGGCGTCGCGTTCCAGCGGCGGCACGCCGCCCTCGCAGGGCTTGCAGCGTCGTGCAGTCAGTTCGTTTGGTGAGCTATTCATGTTGATGTCCTCCGCAGGATTGCGGGAAAACGCGATTGTTTATCGTCTATGCTCGATAGTGAGAGCGAATTTATATTCCCGGTATCCGGATACGGAAACGACTGCGGCTGCTGGTATCCGTTACCGCAACGAAGGTGCCCCCGTTCCGCGCACAGAGCGTCCGCATCAGGTTGGCGAACCGTATCGCATTCAGCGACACGCCTCCGCCGAACTGCGTCGGGAAACCGACCGCGTGGATTCGCATCAGGCGCTTGCCACTCGCATCGGCGCGGTTGACCCGGTCGACATAGCGGGCTACGGATTCGATGGACCCCTTGGAGCCGGGAAAGTCGTCGCCGTAGACATAGATACTGACCTTTTTGTCCGGATCATAGTAGGTGTTCAGCGCCTCGGTGATGCCTTCGACAGGGCTCGAGTCACTGTAGGCTTCCCAGGTTTCAAGCCGGCGAAGTATATTCTGCCGGGCCTGAGGCGAGTCGCTCATCCATGCGCCTGCAAAAGTCGAGAACAGGTATTTGCCTTCATCATTGAGCACCTGGATACCTTTCAGTTTTGGATATACGGCCAGGGTTTCGGAAATCCTGTCTATCACGATATCCCACGGGCCGTTGAACATGCTGCCCGAGGTATCCAACACGAATATGATGTATTCACTGTCCACGGGAATTCCACCCACGGTCGTGTCATCATCGGGTCGCTTGTAAAGCCTCAGCAGGCGCTTCATTTCCTCCGTCAGCATCTGGCGGGCAGCCAGCAAACTACCCTGCGTCTGCTCATCGATGCTGGCTTCGTCCTGAGTCGCAGCAAACTGGCCACGAATTGCGGTCAGTTCACGCTTCAGGCGGCTTAGCAGGTCCTCTTCCTCAGCCAGTTCTTCCTCAACGGTCTTGAGCCCGCGATTGACGATAGCTGTGTCGCCCCGAATCTGGAACAGCTCCTCTTGCAGGACTGCCAACAAGCCCTGCCGCCTGATTTGGCTCTGCTCGATTGTGATCGGCTCGTAGATTTTAGTGATAACGAGCAACAGGATGACGGCCCCGAGACCGCAACAAATCACGTCGAGGAACGACAGGCTGAACGTTTCCATCTCGCGCCGTTTAGCCATCAGGGCCAATCCTCCGACGGCATCATCAACGAACCCCTGGTCTGCATCGCGAGTTGCCAAAAATAGGCGGCTGCGTATGGATCGCCATCCATCGGGTACAACAGGATGTTGAGCGGCACGCCGCTAGGGATTTCCTTCCGGGCCTGGTCGAAAAACCTCAGCCGGTCATTTGCATCGGTTTCTCGCGGTGGGTCGGGCGTGGTCCTGCCCTGGGTCGGCAATCCGTCAGTCAGCAGGTATACGTTATCCGGCCGGGGCTTGATTTCGCCGATCTTTTTGAATGCCTTGTACAGGCTGGTGCCGTTTTGGGGCACGACATAGCGGAGCGCTTCCATGGCCTCGGTCAGGTTGCTGCCGTCGGTGACCTCCAACCACTCGTTTTCGGAATCCTCGACCACACTGCCAGCCTCATCGTTAAACGTCATGATCTGAAAATTCGTCCCGACCGGGATTTGAGTCGTCAACCAGTCAACCGTTTCGACGACGTTACGCCATTTCGGTGCAAGGATTTTCATTTCGTCCTGCATATTCCGGTATCGCAGCACGTTGACATAAGTTCGCCCGAGCATACTCGCGGACGAATCGACGAGGATCAGTATCCGCTTGCCGCCCATTTTCAAGCCGGTGAGATACTGCCGGTCGCCCTCACCCACAAACGTCCGGATGCGTCGGCCGGGATCATCCGCGTCCTGGTCGGCAGATGCCATCACAAGCTTTTTCTGTTCTTCCAGGCGCTCGATATCCGACTGCAACTCCTCTAAACTCTCCCGCGTCGCCAGGCTGGTGTCGTCATACTGGACCAACTCTTCCAGCAACTCCTCGATCGTTAGCTGCAATTGCTTCGATTCGCCCTCCACGGATATCTTGTCCTGTTGCTTACCATCAAAAGCAGTGCGCAGGCGAACCAGGTTCTTGCGCCCGTCCAGCACCTCCTCCTCCAGTCGAAAAGTGTCACTGACCAGTCTTATATCGGCTTTATCGGCGCGGACCGAGACCTGGGCGCTAATGATCATGAAAACAAGCACGACCGCTCCGAGGCCACACGACATGATGTCGAGGAACGACAGGTTAAATACATTGAATTGCCTACGCGCCATTACCGACCACCTCGGCAATCAACTGCAACGTTTCCTCCGGCTGGCCGACACTGAGCACATCACCCTGCTGCAACACTGCCGAACCCTCGATCCGGTGACCGTTCAGAAAGGTTCCGTAACGGCTGTGATCGTGCACCAGCAAACGCGACTGTTCGACCTGAACGGTGCAATGGCGGCGGGAGATTCCGGAGTTTGGCCCACCCAATGCAATACCGTAGGCGCCGCCGGCCAGCTCGGAACCTATACTGAACGGCTCCGGGCCGAGTCGGTAGGCCTTTCCCTGGTGCAGGATATGAGTCGGCGTCTTGCCAGTGTCACCGCTGCGTTCTGCCGGTGATAATCCCACCGGTGGCTGATCCCAGGGCAGTGCCGTCGTCAGCCGAATACCGGCGTCGCCGGACGGAAGGCGCTGGTGGCGCTGCAATACGCCGCGAGCAGCCGCGCCGGCTTCCAGCACGAATACGTCGCAATTCGGCAACTCGAACAGCGCCTCGATGACACCCGCGAACGCCCCCAGTCTCGCATTGACCTGCAGTGCGCAGGGTTGACCCGCGAGCAGTGATCTGAGCTTTTGCACCAGCGGTTCAACGGCCTTTCGCTGGTAATCGCCCAGTTCGCGCGCTTCAACTTTGGCGCGAAAATCATAGCCATCGGATGCGACGCTGAGTTCGAGCTCATCGTGGCGTTTGAGCTGAGCGAGCCAGTCATGCAACTTGTCGTAAATCAACTGCTCGGTTTTCGCCTCATGTAGTGGATCAAAGCGACTGCAATCGATAAATCGGCGGGAGAAGAATTCGGCACAGGCCCGCTCCAATGATTCTATGCCAAGCCCCTTGACAGCATGTCGTTCTGCAAGCCCTGCTGCACCATCCTGCGACATGCGGGTCAGGCCGATTTCGTGCAGGGACCCCTCGATGTGAAACAGCTCGCGCTCGGGATAATGACGCCGGGTTGCGGCAACCGCACAATTCACCAAACCACGGGCAGGTATGCCGAGTTCTTCCGTAATCCCGAGCAGTAGGCCGAGCTGCTCAGACGCCCAGTATCCCGGGACGGCAAACAGCACCTCGGTCAGGTCATCGGCGCAGGCCGACCACAGCCGCTCCAGTTGGGATTGGGCCAGATCGGCGAAGGTTTCGTATTGGCTGCTGGAACCGGGTAGCGCGGATTCTGAAAGTTCCCGCCAGTAGCGATTGTTGACCTGGCGCGGGTTCAATCGCGCGGTGGCTAAGGCCTCGACGCCGAACAGGCTCCGCGTGCCGTCGACAAACGCATAGCCCGGCTCTGAAAATACCACCCCGGCTTCGCCAACGCCGGTGATGGCGGCATCATTGATTTCGATTCCGAGGACAGGCATGCGTTACTTTTCATCCGGACTGCAGGTGGCGGATCAAGTGGTCATCTGTATAGGTTTCTGTCTCGAACACCAGGCGCTCCTGCATTAACTGCAGCTGGTGCACAAGGAACATCAGCACGATACTGAGCAGTAGTGCGATAAACGTGGAGTTGAACGCTACACCCAGGTTCTGCGTAACACCGCTAATGTCACCTTCGACAGCGCGATGCGCCTGCCCCAGCGCGGCACCGATACCTCTAACGGTGCCGATAAATCCGATCGACGGAATCGCCCAAGCTATGTAGCGAATCATGGAGAGTTCTGACTCCAGCCGCTCCGCTTCGGATTCCACCAATGTATGCGCCGATGAAGACACATCCTGGACATTTCTGGTTGCGCCAAACCGCTGCAGGGCACTCAGTAGCACGCGCGGCAGCAACAATCCCTTTTCATCTTCGGGTAATGCCTGGATCTGGCGGGCATATTCGCGGGTATCCTCGGGCAGGATTCGCATCCCCTCGGCTATCGGTACGAGATCCTGCTGCAACAACGCACGTTCAAGGGATGCCGCGTAGGCCTTGTAGCCTAGGATCGACAGGGCCCACAGCATCAACACGAAGCAGGATTCCTGCTCGAAATCCCGGATGATCACGAAAAAAGAGCGTTCCGGGACGTAGTCAGGATTTTCCTCGATCTGGATCTGCTGCTCCTCGATGATCGCGGCCGCATTCGGCCTGACCACTGCCACGTAGAAGGCGTGCACAAAGATCACTGCGATCAGCAGCGATGCCATCTGAAAGACGAACTCGGTCGGGATATGCTTTTTCATGTGCAGGGTTTCTCGGCAAATTCAACAACAATAAATAATACAGACAGCCCGGTTTCAGATATCCGATGGTAAATCGAGCCTCAAATCAGCTGGCAATGGTTCCGCCGGTTTAAATTCTTTCAGTTCTTCGCCGCTTTCGAGCGCCGCCTCAATTTTCGCCAGCTCGGCATCGATATCTTCCTGGGTGATTTCGACCAGGTCCACTTCCACGTCATCTGAATCCGGTGAGATTCCCGCCTCTTCCGTTTCAGCAGAAACTGGCGCTCTCTCCGCCTGCGCAAGGACCACGCGCGAGTTATCCTCGACCGGCTGCTCTGGCACGACGACGCCTGCAGCCCAGGTCAACCCGAGTCCGGCAGATATGACCGACGCGAACTTTAGAAATTCCATCCTATTTCATTACCGTATCGGCGTAGCGCGCAATCCTGAACCCCACGTCCAACCGGCCCCGGTCCCCGAAATCACGGTATGAGACTCTGAGCTGGCTGATCGTGGAATGGCGCCAGCCCGAGCCACGTATCACGCGATACTGGCCTTCGTCCGGGCCCACCGGATCGACTTCGGCCTGCCCGGGAAAAGTGGAATTCACCACGTAAACATCATGCACCCATTCCGCGACGTTGCCGCCAAGATCATAGATTCCGGCCGGGTTCGGTGGGAATTTCCCAACCGGCGCCGTCAATGGGTAACCATCATCGTAAACTGACAAAGCAGCATCAACAAACACTTCGGCGGATATGTCGGCGTAGTTACCCGAATTCCGGGCGGGCGGCATGCTATCGCCCCAAGGGTATCTGTGGGCCTCGCCGACACCACTGTAACGCGCTACCCATACCCATTCAGCCTCGGTGGGCAAGCGATAACCGGTCGTCGGTGGATCGATCAGCGCAACCGTTCGGCCATCGATTTTGTATGCCGGCGAAAGCCCCTCTTTATTGCTAAGCCAGTTGCAGTACAGCGCTGCGTCTTTCCAACTCATAAAAACTGCTGGATGCCTATCTGCCGCCAATTCCCTGTAACGCTCCGCGCCGGATGTGTGGGTAGGCCGGAATTCGCGAAAATCGCGATTCGTGACTTCCTGGACGCTGATATAAAAATACCGCGTCAACTCTACTGACCTCTGGACTTCGTTTGCACGTCTGCCCTGCTGGCGCCGTGGCGCTCCCATCATGAAAGCACCTGGCTGGATCAGCCGCATCGACATGCCCTGGCTGGTAGTGATGACCGGCACCATCGACGCGAGGACTGCCTCTTCAGGCGTCAGTAAATTGACTTCGAGATACTGCGGAAAACCAGGCTTCGGCGTCACCTCGATCACGAACGGTTCGAAACCATTTTTACGTATTTCGATGCGGTGAGCCGTTGCGGTCAGTCTGAGTTCCTGTGAGGCATTGCCGCGCCGTCGGCCGTCGACAATAAGCTCCGCATCCGGCGGGTCGCTGACGATCGTAACGATTCCGATACGGGGGCGTAGTTCTATGGTTAAGCTGCGGTCTTTCGAGTCGTCGACGTCGATTGCACGATTGGCCACTTCATAGCCCGCTTTGGTCAGTCGGATAGCATAGCTCGCGCCTTTAGACAGCTCGACCGACAACGGCGTCGTGCCGCGGAAACGGCCATCTACGGTAACCGCTGCGCCAGTTGGACTGCTGGCTACGCTGAGGATGCTATCCGCCTCTTCGAGCTGGATATTGGCAAACTCCTCCGGCTGGTTGGCGACAACCGTCAGCGGTTGCCGCCACTCCTTGTAGCCAGGCTTGTAGAGCAAAAGCTCGTGTAGCCCTGCCATGATTTCGACGGTATCAGGGGTTTGCCCGAGTTCGTCGCCATCCGCACTGATCGTGGCGCCCGGTGGCACAGTCGAGAACGAGACATTTGCCCAACCGGGCACCAGCTCTGCTTCCAGGGTTTGCTGGACATCCCGTCCTTCGACTTCCAGTAGCTGGATAAATTCGAGGTATCGCTCGGCACGAATCCTAAGCTCGTAGGAGCCGGCTTTAAGCGGAAATTCATCTGTCGGAGTTTCCCCAATCAACTCGCCATCAATCCAGACTTCGCCGGACACCAGCTGACGCGTTGTGATGGTTATGCGCCCCGGCAGCTTCTCCAGGTGGAATTCAAACTCCTGATTGTCGGCGCTGCCGATCGTTATCTCCTGCTCCAGGCTAACGTAGCCGGCAGCCGTCATGGTCACGGTGTAATCACCCTGCCACAGCAGGTACCGACCCCCGACCCGAAGCTTCAGAAACCCACCCGCTATTTCGATTTCTGCATAGTCGGGATCTGTTTCGATCAGCACCGGTTTGGAGGAAAAAATATAGAACGCAAAGGCCGCCAACAGGGCCAGGGCACCGTAAACGGAAGACTGCACGATTTTGCGCCGGCGCTCGTCTGCTCCGCCGGGGGCCGTCCGCGCCCGCCGGGTCCTGATCGGGGTGATGGTCTCTTCAGCCGCCGCCTTCTCCGCTTCAAGGTCTGGTGGCAAGGTCTGGTAACTGGCTTCGGGGTAGGCGACCTCGAGTTGCATCTGATCGTCGTTAACATGGCAGCGCACTTCGATTCCGCCGACGCTCAATATGCTGCCGTCCGCAAGCCAGGTCGTACTGGTGATCTCCTCGTCGTCGACCGTTACGGTCTCCGTGCCGCCGGTAGGCTGCACGAAGGCACGCTCGTCGAGCACCCCGATCAACGCGATGGAGGTTGATGACAGCGCGCCGGGAATTCTGATGTCAGCGCTGGTACTGCTACCTATGCGCAAAGGCAATTCGGCCTCATTCAGCAGCCTGCTGCCACCATCGTCCTTAATAGTAATCCTGAGACTCAAATCGGATTCTCACAACGCAACACGACCGGGGGTGTTTGCCCGCCCGGCGCAACTCGGAAATCCTGACGTATATCCCTGTATCCGTCGCGTGAGCCAACCGCAACATAAGTCCCTGGACGCAATTGGAGAGTTCGCTGGACGAAGGTTCCGAGATTACCAACTTTGTAGACTACAACATTGGTCAAGTTGTCGGACTCGAAGCGCACCAAGACCGGTGTAGCTGCAATCTCGAGCAATTCGGCAAGCTGTGATATCTGGCCCGCGAGAATGGGGCCAGCCTGCTCGATCGATTGTGCAAACATCAGGACCTGATTCGCTCGTTGCCAAATCGGCTGTTCATTAAACTTGTCCGCCGAACTGATCTCATAATTCATGCGATCGTTCAGTTCTTCACGGTCGTGGGCACGCTGCAGACCCTGCCTTGCAGGCGCCAGCGAACTGTCGATTCGCAGAATCTCCTCGTATTTCTTAGCGGCCGCCGGCCACCGCTCCGCTTGATCCAATTTTTCCGCCTCGGCGCGCAGCCCAATTATCCGCGCAAGTCGCTGCTCGTCTGCCATGTGCTCGAGGGCACTGTTGGCATCCCGATCCCCGGGCCTAAGCCGCATGGCTTCCTCGAAATGCCGCCGTGCTGCCAAATAATTCTTTGCCGCCAGCGCGGCATAGCCTGCGGACATAACTGACTCGTATCCAATCGCGACCAGGGTCGTGCCAATCCGCTGCAGGCCGTCACGCGCCGCACTCCACTGGGGGTCAAGGTCGAGCACCGCCTGAAAGGCGCCCTGGGCCCCGTTCCATTCCTCTGCAATCTCCAACGCGGAGGCAGACGCCATCAGTTCGAGCACGCGGTCCAGGTTGATCGCCCGATCCATACCCGCTTTCGCCTCGGCACTGCCTGCCTGGATCGCCAGCACCAGCTGAAAACGGTCCATAGCCGCGGGTTTATCGCCGGCTTCGATGGCTGCAAACCCATCCAGCAGGGCCTGGCTGGCAATCTCCGGTGCGCGCGCCTCGAGTGGTTCGAGCCGCTCAATCGAGCGCCGATACGCCGCAGCGGCGTCCGCGTAATTCCGGCTCTTGTAGTGCTCATCACCCGAGTCGGCGAGCAAGCGTGCCTCCGCCCAATCGACGCCACCCCAGAGTGCAACCCCGACTGCCTGCAGATTTTCTTCCAGGGTCAACAGCGTGCCCAAAGCATCATCAGCAAGCTCGCGCGCGGCTTCCAGGGCCGCAGTATTTTCGACCAGCACTTCATCTTCGACGGGCTCTGGCTGGCTGCGGCGCACCGGCGCGTCCACAACTTCCTGTTGGCGGTTGTCAACAACGCTCGGCAGGATCAGGATGACCCCCAGCGCGAGTACCGCCAACGAACCCAGCGCGATGTACACCAGGCGTCCGGGAATCGCGGGTTTTTGACGGCCCGCTGCGACCTCGGCCACCTGCGCCACAACAGATGACCCCTCGGAAGCTGCTATACGCCTGCCTCGCCGCCGCGCCACCGGGGCGATTGCCGCTTCTCCAGACCCCTCCGGCGCGTCAGCTTCCTCCGGCTCTTCCAGATCGCTCAACACTTCCTCCAAAACAGCCCGCACTGCACCCATGCCGGCTGGCCGGCGTACCGCGTCTTTGTCGGTCATGGCGACGATGAGTTTGGCGAGCTGATCCGGAACCTCGCTCGGCGCTCGGAACGATGTCAAGTCTTTTGGCTGCTCCGAAGGAATTCGATTTCCTGTCTTTGCCGGATCAAACAACGGCTGACCGGCGATCAATTCGTAGATCAAAGCTCCGAAGGAATACACGTCGTCGGCAATCGATGGTGTTGCCCCGGCAAATTGCTGCGGGCTCATTGACGGCAGGGAACCGCCGGTTCTGAGCATCGCCATCGGGGCGTCCGCAACCACGGCGCTGGCGATGCCGAAATCGCCCAGGAAAGGGTTACCGGGCTGATCCGTCAGGACATTCGTGGTTTTGATATCGCGGTGAATAATGCCTTCCTGGTGTGCAAATTCCAGTGCATCGGCAATGGGCAAAACCGCCCTAAGAATTCGATCCAGCCGTTCTCCACGCAGCGCAGCGATACCCGCCCCGTCGATAAATTGCATCGAAATGAAAAAGCGTCCGGAATGGCTATGGAAGTCGTAGACGCGAACGATGTTCGGGTGAACCAATCGCCGCGCCTTGCGGCATTCCGAACGTAGCAAATCGACGAATGCCGGGGATTCTGCAAGCCCGGGGTCGAGAATTTTAAGTGCGACGTCCTCGTTCAGCTCCGCGTCGCGTGCCAGCCAGACCTCGCCCATGCCGCCCCGACCGAGACGTCGGATCAGGCGGAAGCGAGCACCAAAGGTTAGCCCCTCCTCCAATTCACGCATGTTGCTGTACGATCAGTTTTGCGGAACTGGTGTATCGCTCTCGCCGAGATCAGCTTCGTAGGCGAGCCCTGTCTCACTCGCATAGATTTCGTGGAGCAGGCGCCGCCATTCCTGGTATTTCTCCTCGGCGTTTCCCGTCAGGCGCCGGGTCTGTCCTTCAACCTCGATGACTACGGCTTCTGCTTCCGCATCGAAGGACGTTCCCAGCTCCCGGAGTGAATCCATATGTTGATTCGCCTCGGAGTTCAGCGCGAAGCCGGTTTTTAGGCTATCCAGGCCCGCAAGCACCGCGGTATTGGTAACCGCGCTGCTGCTGCCACCGCTGCCCTCGTAGGCGATGGCACCGAGGATCGCCGCGAGCCCGAGCAATTGCCGCATTCGGGCGGAGCGTTTGAGCTCCTTGTAGCGGATGGACTCTTCACGAGACATTTTGCGCCAGTCTTCGTAAGGCTTGGCTATGTCGTAGTACAGTCCGGCATAATATTCATTGAGCGTGTCGACGAGCATGTACTCGCGTTCTCTGACGGCCATCAACCGTGTCACCATCGGGTCTCCTTCAGCCGGAAGCCTTTTTACGCTGTAAAGGCCTTTGCCATCCTGTTCAAGGTGATCTTCGAATGCAATCGGGATCAAATCGGCGGCATAGCGAAGCTCAGCGACGTTGCGGATATTGTCGATCTCCCGATCGGAAAGATGCTCCCGAATTTCCAATAAATCGTTGGCAATTTCGTTGTAAACATTCTGATAAGGATCCTGACTCAGATCCCTGAATTTTGCATAGGCTTTCTCCGGCACCTCGGTATCGTATTTCTTGTTGAGCCACTCCTTGCCGGTTGCATCCCAGGCACCGACGCGGAGTTTGAATTCCAATCCATCCGAATGGTCCACGCGACCCCAGACAAGCAAATCGACCGCGTCCGAGCGCTCGGGAATGACCCACACTGAACCCCAGAGGCCTGTGCCTTCGAGCGTATTCTTGAGGTGATACGGTATGTAACGTGCTTCAGCGCGCCGTACATCGGGGAACACCAGTTCTTTTTGTTGCTCCTTTGCGGTCTCGGGAATACCAGGATCAAAAAGCATGATTCCGACATCGAGCAATTGGTTGGCGCTAAGCTCGGTTTCCGCGCGCTCGATATCGACCTCCTCATAGTCGACCGTGCGGGACACGGCGCAGCCGTAAGCCGCAACTGACAACGCCACGACTGTCAATGCAAGGCGAATTCGCACGATTGCGTTGCCGTCAGGAGTCATTCCTTACCTTATCCCCGTGTGCTTCCGGTATTCTTCCCAGTACTTCTCGCGAAGGGCCGGGTCTTCCTCCTGCATCGCCATTTCGCGAATCTGCTCGGCCACCCGGTCATCCCCGCTGCCATCGATTGGTATGTCGTCCGGAATATTTGCCACGTTCGCACCGTCACGGTCAGACGCGTTCTTGTCGCCGGAACGCTCTGTGCTGGTGCTGCCCGAACCGCCGCCGGCCTGACTGCCTTGCGAGCCTGCCGGCTGGTCGCCGGTAGTGTCGCCCGATTGTCCACCGGCGGCACCGCCTGCAGCGCCGGCCGCTCCTCCGGACGCCGATTCGCTGCCCGGCAGGCCGGCCATACCGCCCTGTCCCATGCCGGCGTCCTTGACCGAATCGGAATCGGCCTGCTCGCGGCGCCCGGCCGACTTGGCCGAGCCGCCGGATTTGGCGAGCACCTCGCGCTCGCCGGCGATCGTACCGTCAAAATCGCCCATGGATTCATTCAAAACCTGATCCGGATCCTGGGGCCAGCCTGGCGCGCCACCCATGCCGCCGGATGAACCGCTCATACCGCCCATGCCGCCCATGCCGCCGGATGAACCGCCCATGCCCCCCGAAGAGCCGCTCATGCCGCCGGACGAACCACCCATGCTGCCCGATGAGCCGCTCATGCCGCCGGACGAACCACCCATGCTGCCCGATGAGCCGGACGAGCCAGAAGAACCGGATGAGCCGGATGAACCGGACGAACCGGACGAACCGGATGAACCGGAACTGGAAGGAAAAGGCATGGATCCGCCGCCGCTGGCGCTTCCGCTGGAGCCGGAGCTGCTGCTGTCAGGTTTGCCCAAAGGCGAGGTCGATCCGCAGGCTGCCAGCAACACC
>JAPUGB010000227.1 GCA_027293165.1 Gammaproteobacteria bacterium | reverse complement strand
GGAAATGAGTCGGCGATCATTGAGTAGGCCGCCGGCGACAGAGTGGCTTCACCGACGCCCACACCCACTCGCGCCAGGAACAATTCCCAGAAGTTTCTCGCAAGGCCGCAGGTCGCAGTCATCAGGCTCCACATAAAGATGCCTGCCGCAATGATCGAACGGCGGTTATAACGGTCGGAAAGGCGGCCGATCGGTAATCCCATCAACGCATAGAAGATTGCGAAAGCGAGTCCCATCATGATTCCAAGGTCGGTATCCGATAGACCGAGATCCGTCTTTATCGGGTCAACGAGCAGGGCAATGATGATCCGGTCGGCAATCGAAAAGATAAACGCGATCATCAACACCGCTACACCAAACCAGGCGACCGCCGGTTTTGGCCAGGCGGGGCCCGTGGTTTCAGAATCCTGCATTAATCCATCTCCCACAACGTTCGGGGACTAATAGCCGCCCGATCAGGTTGACACACAATAATCCGACTGCGGAACGGCCCGCATCTGAGCATGGAACTGCTCGTTCGACTATTGATCACGCCTGATCAGACCGCAGAACAGTCAACCCTGGTCCGGCACTCGTATGGACAGGTCATTAGTCTCCGGGACCGATATGTATCAAGCCTAGTTCCCGGCAATGGCCGCCCTGTCCTGCATGAAAACGACAAGATCGTGTAATTCATCATCACCCATCCAGGCAAAGGCTGGCATCGGGCGCCCGGTCAGGCTTGTATCAGCATCCGGCATCCGACCTTCCTGCAGAAACACAACCAGTTCGTCGGCATCCGAGCCGGTCACGAATTCTGAAGCAACAAGGGTAACGCCCAGGCCTTCTACGCCTTCACCGGACGGGCCGTGACAGGCCGAACAATGCACGTTGTACAGCGGCGACGTCGCGACATTCTGCGCGGTGTCGACTGCGGCAGGCGCTACATCAACGGGATCCGGCACTGGCACCGGCTTGCGCGATGCCATACCGAAAGGGGCAACTTCTGCCACGACGATCCGGTCTACCTGATCTATTGCCGCAGTATCCGGATCCATATAGCCCGGCGCCGTCAGGCCATACGCCGCCATCGATACGGCGGATACAGCGGCCGCCCCGGCGAGCAATGCGGCATTTTGCCGTATCGTCATGCGCAGTTTCGGCAACGAATTTACGAACCTGATGATAAGAATCCCGGTACACAGAATGATCGACAGGTGCAGAATAAATATCGGGGTCTCAGGTGACCTCATACCTCCCTCCTCCATCATGACCGACATGTTGCGCGCTAAATCTCCCGGCAGCAGCAACAATGACGTACGGGTCCATCATCATCGCTACCTGTCGTTCAACCGTCACTTTCCGTCCCCGCTGCTTTGATGGTCCCGGTCTGCCAATTCATATCCGTAGCAAGAAATTCACGCAAGGCTTCAACAACCCGGCAGTAAAACGAGTCCGGCCGCAAATTTTTGACGTTCGCTGCCAGCTGGGGCACCCAGTTGTTCAAATGACGCTCAGAAAAATCAGCCTGGGCCAGCTGAAACGACAAGATATCGCCCGCGCCCGAAGCCTCCTGATAACAGAGATAATGCATGAACTCCAGTTCGACCGAGAGGTGGTCCGGAGCCCAGGCGAATTTTTCATCGAGCCCGTAGCTGAAGAAATCGTAAAAGCGGACAATATCTTCCCGAAGTCCTGCGGGCTGTCCCAGCTGCAAATCCTCTCGAATCGGCACGGGCGGTCCTTCATTGCCAACCTCGAAAATGCCGCTGTACTCGAATTTCAATTGAGCTATATCCATCGAACGCAGCTCGTTAAGTAAACGCCGAACATCCAGCGAATACGGCAACCCATCGGTGACATACGATGCTTTGCCGCGGGCGAGAACCGGGTCAACGTCATGCGGCGACGCGGTCAAATCGGAGAAAATCGCGTAGCAGCCACACCGTGCTGCTGCTGTGCTCTCGTAATCGCGGTCTTCGACAAACCGCTCGGCCGATGTTGCCTTTCCTGCCTGCTGGTTCATGCCGTGTTTGTCATACCGGTATCGGGATCGGCCTTTTCGAAATCGCAGGAACTTCTTGGTGTCGGTGCGGACCAGCAGCGGCTTGAGCTCTCATTCGCCGCCTACACCCCAACCGCGAGTGCCAATGTGCCTAGATACAGGCTTTCATCGCCGAGATCGAACTCCATCGATATGCTACCCGATGAATCCGAATTCACTTCCAACTTATATGGACCGCTTTTCTTCTCAAGTTTGTCGATCTTGAATTCGCCAAAAATATCCGTTGTCACCCGCGCTACCTCGCTGTCATTCTGTTTCAGTATGACTTCAGCATCTTCGGCGCACTCTTCGACGCCCTCCACATTGACCACCACTGATCCGGCAACAAAACACTGGGTCATTAAATGCAGATTTTTGTAATACACGCGGGGTTTAGTCTCGAGTTCCGGCTGCAAGACTTCCAGCCCTTCTTCCTCTTTTATCCGCTGCATTTCCTGATCTTCGACCTTGACCGATCTGAACACGCCAGTCGGACAACTTTGCTCTGCCCGGGTTTGCGTCCACCCCCGATCCAGCAGATGCGCATCGAAAATCCACGCCTGCGGAATCTGCTTTTCCTCGTTCCAGTAAACCGCACCATACGGGCAGGCATCCACGATCGCTTTCTGCCCTTTGGATTTTTCCGGATCGATAATGACTATGCCGTCTGGACGCTTGCTGATAGCTCCATCTTTAGCCGCTTTCATGCAGGGCGCATCATCGCAGTGATTACACATCACTGGCATGAAATGCGCCTCGACAATAGGGTAGCTGCCGCGCTCCTTTCTTTGAATGTCGACCCAGCTATGCCCATGCTCCGGTTGCGATGCCGCATATCCCGGGAAGTCGTTACCGATATGCTCATCCTTGGTCGCCAGAAAACAGTTACGACAGTTATCACAGCGAGAAACATCGACGATCATGTTCCATTTCCCGGCCATCACACTGCTTCCGAACATTGCCAGCTATCAACGCCGGTCCATTTTTCAATTTGGATCAGCGTTGTATTCGGCTTAATACTATGGGTCTGCTCCGTGATACCTTTACTGGAATTCAACAAATTGGTGCACCCGCCCAGATCGGTTGAGTTGCCTGGCTCACCTGCCGGCCTGTATTCAGCAGATCCGGTCGATGCACTGATGGCACCCGGCCGGAGTCGATCTGTCACTTGTGCCGCACAGACAACCGAGCCCCGGTTATTCCACAGGCGAATGAGGTCATCGTCCTCGATCCCTCTCTCCTTCGCATCCTGCCGGTTGATCCTGGCGACCAGGTAATAATGGCCATCGACCAGAACGCGATGTTCCCTGATGTCTCTGAGGATACTGCCGCCATCGTCACCCATAACATGGAACGGGTAACGCGAGTGCGGCGTCAGCAACTGCAACGGATATTCCGCGAGTCCTTCGTCTTTCTGCGGATCCTCGTAGTTGCGCATATACTTGTTCAACGGCGGCCGTCCCGGGTCATCGATTCGGGTCAGCGTCTCGGGAATAAACTCGTATTTCCCCGAAGGCGTTTGCAGCCCTTCACCATAATCGCCCACGTAATCTGACGGCAGCGGATACGGCTCGGGCAAATCCTTTTTCCGGCCTTCGTAGAACCACCGGAATGCGGGGGGTGCCCGCGACGCTTCCGGTTCCGGGGGCACGACGTAGTAACCCTTTTTCAGGAATTTTCTCCAGGAGATATGCTTGGCCATATCGGACGAATCGAACACGCGCTTGCACCAGTCGAGCTCCGTGTTGCCGCCTTCCGAATACATCGCGCCTAACCCTAAGCGTTCCAAAATCGCAAGAAAAATATCGTAATCGGATTTGGACTCGCCCAGCGGCTCGATGCATTTATGCTGCATCGTTATCACGCGGTGATTGGCCATCGCGAACATGTGATGCACGTACCCCGCACCGACGTTCATCCACTCGCTGATATCCCAGCGTTCAAAAACTGAACACGCGGGCAGGATAATATCCGAGTATCGCGTCTCGCCTTCGTTCCAGACCGACTGGTTGACGACGAATTTCAGATTTTCATGTTGATACATTTTCACCCAGCGATTCGCATTGACCATCGTGCCGAAAGATGCACTGCCGTATCTGTACAGCATTTCGACCCGCACGTGGCCGGGTGACGGGTAGCCGAACGGAAAGAACTGGCCCTGCACCGAAGCCACATCGGTCAGGTAGCCCATCGCCTTCCCCTCCATGATCGCCTCGGGCAGATACATCCGGGGAATGCTCTGTCTGACCGAACTCATGGTCACGATGTGCGGCATGCGCTGATAGTTATTGGCCGCATTGGCGCTGTACGCCAGGTCTCCGGACATGCTGCCTTCGGCGTATCCGGGGAAATAGAAGCTAAAGTCGAGCGGCGTTCCGAGCTGCAGGTTGCCGAAGTTAACGCCCGGCTGCCCGAATCCCTGCATCGCGCCGAGGATGGTCATCATCCGGGCCCATTGGATCCCCATCGGCCCGCGATTGGCGCCGCCCAAACCGATGCCCCATCCGCCGGAGCCGAGATAGGTCTTCTTAGCACCCCATTCCCTGGCCAGCGCCCTGACGTCACGCGCCGGCACGCCGGTTTCCGGCTCCTGCCACTCGGGTGTCTTCGCCGTGCCGTCCGTCTGCCCGAGGATGTACGCTTTCCATTCGTCGAACCCGGTGGTTCTTTTTGCCACGAACTCCTTGTCGTAGAGATCCTCGGTGATCCAGACATGGCAGAGTGCCTGGGCCATCGCCGCATCCGTGCCCGGCTTGGGCGATATCCACTTGCCGCCTAAATGGGCCGCCGTGTGATTCATGTACGGATCGATATGAACCATCTTGATGCCCAGTTCCTTGGCCCAGGCGCGCCGTTCGGTCCCGTCAAATGTATAGGTTGCGTCGGGATCGCTGGACCAGAAAACGATCATCTCCGCTTCTTTCAGGCAGTCTTCGACCGTGCCATAGGGCTCGCCTACCCCGAGACGCAGACTATTACCCCAGTGGTGCATCGCGCCCCAGAACCACCCTTCCCAACTGTCGGGGTTGTGGACCAGTTTGGTCACACCGATCAGGTTCCAGAACCGGTTAAACGCGCTCAGGTAATGACCGAGGTTGCCCCACTGGTGGTGCGAGCCATTGGCGACCGCTATCGCCCCGGGGCCCACGGCCTTGGCTCGTTTGATTTCCTTGGTGACGATGTCGAGCGCTTCGTCCCAGCTGATCCGTTCGAATTCCGAAGTCCCGCGATTTTGAATGTTGCGGTCACCATCGGGATCGAAATCGACCCGCTTCATGGGATACAGAATACGGTCTTTCGAATACGCCATGGACTTCTGGCACAGACCGTGGGAGTCCAAAGTCGTCTTGCGAGGCGGGGTAAATGTTTTACCCCTGGCTTTAATCGACCATGAAGGCGCATCGCTATCGTCGAACTCGATAGGCGTGATTCTCAGGATCTTGCCATCCTTGACATAGACGAAGATCGGCCCGCCGTTGGTGCCGTTGGTGTAACGCATGACGCCATGACCGACGTCGGTCCCGCTCTTCCAGGTCATCGGTTCCATGCCGGCCAGAAGGGACATGAACCAGACGGCCAGTTCATCCGGACCTTCCATGCCGATCTTGAAATTCTTTGCAGCATCGATTCGCTCGAGCTGGTCGATAGGCGGCGTCAGGAAACTTACCGCGATGGCCTCGTTCTTAAACAGGATTGAGATATCCGGATTCTGGTGAATGCCCTTCTTCGAGCTGATTTTGCCGTTCTAGAGCTTGATCCAGCGACCTTCCGGTTTGTCCATTAATTTGAACTGCGCAACGAGATTTTTTTCCTTCAGACGCTCCGCGAACTCGGGGTAGACGCGCGCAGTCACTCGCATCGCTTGTGGTATCCCCAAAAGAATGATCGATAATTTCATCTAACCCTCCTGATGCAGGCGCGGAGTTTGCCGCTGTTCTGCAGTCATCGATTTACCCGCGTTACCGGCCCCGGAATTTCTTGCCCCCGGAATGTCTTACCATTGGATCGAGCCCACCGACGGCTATGATTCTATGATTTTGGGGC
>JAPUGB010000226.1 GCA_027293165.1 Gammaproteobacteria bacterium | reverse complement strand
CTGCAGGACAAGCATAAATCGATCAAGTTTTGCATGGTCCGCTTCGGCAACGTACTGGAATCATCCGGCTCGGTCGTACCGCTGTTTCGCAAGCAGATCAGGGAAGGTGGGCCGGTCACGGTCACGCACCGCGACATCATTCGCTATTTCATGACCATCCCCGAGGCGGCGCAGCTCGTTATCCAGGCGGGTGGTATGGCCAAAGGCGGAGAGGTGTTCGTTCTCGATATGGGAAAACCCGTCAAGATTCTCGATCTGGCCAGGCGCATGATTAACCTGACGGGCTGCACCGTGCGTGACGAGTCCAATGCGGAGGGCGACATCGAGATCAAGTACATCGGGCTCAGACCAGCCGAGAAATTGTTCGAAGAGCTTTTGATCGGTACCGACGTTTCTGGCACGCACCATCCGCGGATCATGCAGGCCAAAGAGGATTACATCGCCTGGGAAGGGCTCGAGCCGCTGCTCGCTGGACTCGAAGTTGCCAGCCGGGTGCTCGATCGCGTTCGTGCACGACAGATTCTGCTGGACACGGTGGGCGAATACGATCCGTCCAACGGTATCGAGGACCTGGTCTGGGTCAGCCAGCAAAAAATCTCCGGAGACGCCGTGCCTGACACGGTCGTGGATTTTCCGTCAAAGAGTGCCTGAAGCGGGTGCTGTCCCGGTCTCTAATACAGGCTGACCATTACACCGTGTTCCAATGAAGTTCGAACCCACAACCCTGCCCGGCATTATCAAGATCGTCCCAACCGTGCATGAAGACTCGCGTGGTTTCTTCATGGAAACCTGGCAGGCAAACATTTTTGCCGACTGTGGCATCGGTGCCCAGTTCGTGCAGGAAAACTTCAGTCATTCACGCAAGGGCACGCTGCGCGGGCTGCATTACCAGATCGAACAGCCGCAGGGCAGACTCGTCCGGGTGGTCGAGGGAGCGGTGTTCGATGTCTCGGTGGACCTCAGAAAATCCTCACCGCACTTCGGCCAGTGGTTCGGCGAGATCCTGTCGGCGGAGAACAAACACCGCTTGTGGGTGCCAGCCGGATTTGCGCACGGCTTCCTGGTCTTAAGCGACACGGCGGGGTTCGAATACAATTGCACGGACTACTATGCACCGGAGTACGATCGTTCCATCCGCTGGGATGATCCGGGCATCGGCATTGACTGGCCACTGACGACAGGTGATGTGCCGATATTGTCCGACAAGGACGCATCAGCGCCGTTTTTGAAGGATGCGGAGTTGTATCCTTAGCATTCTGATCCCGGGCCACAAGGAATTGCCGCATCCGGATATAATCGATTCAACCAGATTTTTATATTCCGAAGTAGTAATGCTGCCAGAGCCTTCATACAATGGCGCAGCGACTATTCGCAAATAACCGCTACCATGTTGATAAACGAGAATAATCTACCGCATGGGTAATCAACTCCGAACAATCCGACGGATCGGGCTGACTTGGCTGGCGACACTGTCGCTGGCCATCACGGTACAGGCGCAAACGGCGGAGCAACTGCGTCAACTGGAGAACCTGACACCTGCCCAGCGTGCAGCGATTCTCGAGGCGCTGGATGGTGAGCAGCAAACCAGTGACCCCCCATTGGAATCGCCGGAGGTCGTCGGCCCGAGAGTGATCAACCAGAAACCGTACGTAAGCACGGCAACGGAAGAAGGAAGGGGCATATCGGGCATATCGGGCCTCGAGGCGCCGGCTGAGGCCGAGGTGGCTGGACCCGAACTCAAACCGTTTGGCTATGACCTGTTTGCGGGTGAGCCGACAACTTTCGCCCCGGCAACCGATATCCCGATTCCGGTTGACTATGTCATCGGTCCCGGTGACACGATCGAGGTGCAGCTCTTCGGGAGCGAGAACGCGCAGTACAATCTTGTCGTTACCCGGGAAGGCATGCTCAATTTCCCGGAACTCGGGCCGATCTCGGTGGTTGGTTTGACTTTCAGCGACCTGCGCCAATCAATCCAGCAACGTGTCAGCGAGCAGATGCTCGGTGTAAGCGCCAGCATCTCGATGGGACCGCTGCGTTCGATCAGAATATTCCTGCTAGGCGACGTTTATCGTCCCGGTTCATTCACGGTCAGTTCCCTGTCGACGACGACCAATGCACTATTCGTCGGTGGCGGCATCAACGAGATTGGGTCGCTGCGTAACGTGCAGCTCCGGCGCAACGGCAATCTCGTCAGCACGCTCGATCTTTATGACCTGTTGCTGCGCGGCGATACGAGTGGTGACGCGCGCCTGCAACCAGGAGATGTCATCTTCATCCCGCCAGTCGGCAAAAGGGTAGGTGTCGATGGGGAGGTGCGTCGGCCAGCAATTTATGAACTGAAATCGGAGCATCAGGTAGCAGACGTCCTCGAACTCGCTGGTGGCATCCTGGCGACCGCCTACCCGAAAGCGTCGCAAATAGAGCGCATCAATGCAGATCGGGAGCGAACAGTCATCGACGTCGACCTGACATCCGCAACGGGTCTGTCGATGCCAGTTAACGCGAACGACACGATCCGCATCTATTCAGTGGCAGAAAAACGCGAAGACATTGTCTTTCTGGTCGGTCACGTAATAAGAAGTGGTGCGTTCCAATGGCGGACTGGCATGCGT
>JAPUGB010000225.1 GCA_027293165.1 Gammaproteobacteria bacterium | reverse complement strand
CAGCGCGATCAATAAGCGGTTGACGGTGTGGACATCGGTGAGCGTGTTGAGGTCATCCCGGTTGATGGGCTCGGCTTCTACAGCATTATTGCTCCTCTCATTGCCGCCGCAAACCTGGTCGACTAACGCTTCGAGCTCCGCCAGTTGCTTTTCATGTGCCCGCATGTTGATGGCAAGTTCGTTGCAGGCGTTGAAATCTTCGACGAGCGCCGAATCAAGTTCAGCTACCCAGGTATGCGTTTGCGTAAGGCTGTCCAGCATGCTGTCAAGCTTGCCGGTCTGATCGTTCAGCGTTTGCAGGTGATTGTCGCGACCGTTCATTTGCGCGTGGCTATCCGTGTTTTCCTCGGCGCTTTTGGCCACGCGGCCTTCAATCCGCGGCGCAAGGGATTCCAGTTCGCGTGTTTCGGAATCCAGGTGCGAAAGATCCTCGGTACTCGAGGTATCTGAATTGGTCGGTTGTTGGCTGGACAGGACGGCGACCAGGGCTGTGACTCGATCGGCGCGAGTCTCGCGCTGAAGTGTCGAATTTGGTGCATGTGACTGATCCGCTTCCTGCGCGGCTGCTGCATCATCGTCGTTGTGTTCGTTGTTTGCTGCCGGGAGTGCCTCGGGCTGTTCTTCATCAGAGACCCCGTGAGGATCGTTGCCGGAGGTTGCTTTGAGCTGCTTGTTCATATCGTTGTTGTTATTCATAGGTACTGCGCCTAGTTTGTCAAAGGTCACGAGCGATGCTGGAAGGTAAATTCCAAACCCGAATGTCGGCCGCCGCGGTGTTGATGGCGTTCCGGCGGATGGCCAATGCAGGCCTGACCGGATTTCTTCTTTAATAAGTGATTTTGAACTATGGTAGCGAGCCAGGAGCGGCTCAGACCGTGACGCCGATCACATTATTAAGCCTGACGACTTTACAAAATCTTGTCATCTCAGGTTGTCGCTACCGATGGCGTCAATCCATCGACACAATGACTTCTGACGAACCTTCGGCCATAGCGAAGCTGAAGCGCTCTTGCAGGCCGGTATACTCGGCCGGTTCACCGTTCTTAAGTCCGGGTTGGTAGCGATACCTGTCGATTGCATAGATAGCCGCCAAATCGAAAATTGAATCACTCGATTCGACTACGTGAGATGATTCGACAGTCCCGTCACCAGTAACGGTGAATTCCACGACGACATATCCCTCGAGCTCGGCAACCCACGCATTGGGGGGATAGCCTGGCAGGACTTTAATAATCGGCGACGGATCCCGCTCCGGCGAGTCCGACCCGGAAGCTTCGCTGGCTCCGCCGATCAGCGGCTGCCCATCGCCATCCTGGTTGACCGAAACGTCCCAGCAAACCAGGCACCGTTCCACCAGGATATTAGGCTCCGACAAAGGTTGCCCTGGCCATTTGGCCTGCTCACTGCCACCGACGAGCAGTGCAACAAAGGGGTGTCCCTCAATGAGGTAATCCACCCTGGAGCATTCCTGACTGTTACTCGTGATTTCGATCAATCGATTTTCTATCGAGACGGTTGCGTTGCATGCACTTTGCACTCTTGAGCAATTACAACGCTGACCGGCCCATACCTGGAGCGGAACAATGAGCATCAGCGAAAGCAGTCCGCAATTTCTTAAATGAAACATTTAGTTGTCCTTGCGTTAGGTTTCCTGTTTGGCAGTGACGCCGACCGGCCGCGAGATATACCAACAGGAGTTCGTTACTTTTGTTTGATTTATTGAAAGTAAGATACGCTGAATCGCTCTGCGCATCAATTCGACATAATTTAAAACTACCCGGCTGAAGGGTAGGGCGGGCAGGAACTAGGTCGAAGGCCCTTCGTTAACGATGAAGGCTTTGAGTTGGTTAGCCAGGCCCTTACAGGCGGCCGCCTGCGTGCGGGCAATCACAGGTATCGGAATGACGATAGCGGGAATAACCGAGGTGCCAATTACGTTGGCTTTGACAACCCCGGCATAAGTCGAATCTTCGAGATCCCACACAGCGGCCTGGTAAGCAGATTCGTTTTCCCACCACGCCAGTCCAAAACAACCCCCCCCTCCCGGACCAATCGCACACGAGAGACTACCGCCACCACCGGTCTGATCGGTGTCGCCGTTGACCCAAACGATATAGCGAATCTTGCGTTCCCGGATTCGCTCGGAAATACCCGGCCGGCTGAATAATTCCGGCAGGTCTTCAATACCCTGGGGTGCGGTGCGCGGCTCGAACCATGGGAACAGCGCGTCACGGAATTCCCATTCTGGATAAACGTTGAGTGGTGTCTTGCCCTTTTTTATTCGGTTGCTGACGCAGTCAAGGAATTTGTCTTCCGTTTCGTTCCCGGTGTGATAACTGGTTGCCAGAATAACGACCGACTCGTCAGCGCCGATGCCGGTGGCCATGTCTTTGGTTTCTTCGATGCGGGTGGTCATGCAGGCGGATACCGCACCGGCAAGGATTATCAATGCGCACCAGCGAAGTTGCGTCTCACCGGTCCTGAAAGTTTCAGGTTTGCTCATCATTGTCATCACTGGTTTGTGGCAGGAGTTTGTCCTTGATTCCTGGCGCATTGATAAAGCCTACGGCAATGTTGGCTGCTGCATCCCGCATGGCCAACACCGTTGCCTGTTGCATCGATTTCTCCGCGCCCAACTTTTTGGCGCCAACCTGACCATAGGCCGTCACCGGCCAGTTGCTGATCAGTTCGCCGTCAGGCGTGTATACGCGGACATTATATCGGAGCCACACCGCGTATTGGTCAGTCTGCGATTGGCGGGGCAGCGAGAATTCGAATTCTTCCAGCGTGGGCTCGATCACGGCGTCCAATTCGGGATGCGCCGCGACATCGGCTTCCTGATCCAAAACCACGGTTTCCACGAACATAGCGCCGAACAGCTTGTCGAACAGCAGTTGATTAGCGGCGCCCAAGCGTATCGTCCACTCGGCTTCCAGCGGCGGTGCTTCCTGGTGCACAAAGTCGGTCAGTGAATCCGGGTAGCGGATGCCCATGACCAGCGGCAACGGTTCCAGGACCGGAGTCGGGAACCCGGTCTGGACCGTCATGGACTGCGAACAGCCGGCCACGGTAATCATCACGACCAGATAGGCGTACCTGAAAATGGTATAACTATTAATCAGTTATATAGCTCATGTAAACGTAAGTTTAGCTATTCGACCGGACCAGGTCGGTAGGGCTAAAGGGCATGTGCGTTTGAATTAGTGCACAGCGCCTGTGCCAAGTTCAACCTCGATTAGCCGGATCGGTCTGATTGTTATCTTACTCGAACCTGTCCCTTCGTTCGGGGAATCCTACTGGGTCGGCGTGCACGATAAGCTCGCAGCCTTTGAATTCCCTGCGAATATCGTCTTCCACCGCATCCAGAATGAAGTGGGTATCGACCAGCGTCGTCTGAGGGTCAAGCTCCAGGTGAAACTGGATTATGTAACGCGTACCACCTGAACGTGTCCGCAGATCATGGAAACCTTTGACGGCCGGGTTTGCCAGCGCGATTTCCCGGATACGCTGCCGTTGTGCGTCGGGAATCTCCCGGTCCAGCAGTATATCCATGGACTTGGAGGCTATGCCGAAGGCGCTAAACATGAGACAGGCCGCTACGCCAATTCCGACCAATGGATCGATGATGGTCCAGTTGGTCCAGGAGGCGATAGGTATCGCGATAGCGACGCTCAGGTTGACGAGCACGTCGGTCTTGTAATGCAGTGCGTCGGCTTCGATGGCGACGGAACCGGTTCTGCGAACCACGAGCCGTTGAAAACTCAGCAGGGCCAGTGTGAGCAAGGTGGACCCGATAATGACCGTCAAACCCGTGATTGGCTGGAGTACAGCCGCCGGCGCGAACAGCCGTCCGACCGCCTCGTAGCCGACATACACAGCGGAGCCCGCGATGAATACCGACTGCGCAAGTGCCGCCAGACCCTCGGTTTTGCCGTGCCCAAACCGGTGTTCCCGATCAGCTGGAGTGAGTGCGTAGCGAACGGCGACAAAAGTAATCGCCGACGCCAGCACATCGAGAATCGAATCCGCCAGTGAACTCAAAACTGATATCGCGCCGGTCGCCTGCCATGCCCACAACTTCGCGAACACCAGGGTCAGCGCGACTGTCAGGGAGGCATAGCTCGCCGCCCGTATTAACCGGTCACGTGTCTGGGTATTAGTTTTGCTGTCGGAGTCCGCCACGATTCAGATGAAGTCGTCCCACGGCGGGCAAGGGTACCCCGCAGGCGTGGGTAACTCTAGCTTGTCTGTGGGCTCGCCAGGCGCCTGGGCGCGGCACGGCTGCGTTGGCGGTGAATGGCAGGAGCGTTGTGGCCTACGCCCGTGCTGCCCGAGGGTTTACCAGAGGCTGACTCTCCAGGCGCCGGACGTCGCGCGTGACCGGCGACGTTCGCGCATCCTCGAGTGCAGCACCGCGCGCTTATCAGCAAGCCAGTCTTCGCGACTTACCTTTGCGTCCACACCTTGTTTTGTTTTGGTGGAGGCGGGCTGCTCTCGGCCATCCCTGGCCTGGGCAGCACTGCGCATCGCGGGCGTCGCTCTCGGCCATCCCTGGCCTAGTCGCTCCCGGACATCCATGTCCTCTGCGACACTAGTGCATCCTGCACATCGTCGAACACCGCTACGCGGGTTCGTCACACACTGCTGCGATCAATAAAAAGGGCGCCATAAAGGCGCCCTTTAGTTGAGCCGCTGCGCGGCGTCTTAAATTCGCCTGTTCAAATACACGCAAATTTGGTGGAGGCGGCGGGAATCGAACCCGCGTCCGTAAGTTCTCCGCCCTGCGCTCTACATGCTTATTCCGCCATTAATCTTACTGACGGTAACCCGACGGGCAGGGTAAGCCGGCAGCCAGTTCGGAAAAGTTTTAACGCTCGGACCCCAAACATGTCGTTGCGCGAGCTTGCGATAGATGACCCCCGAGTCGGACGCACAAGCACGAACCTGTCGGAGGGCTATAGGCTGGTTTTTAAGCAGCTAAAGCGTAGTTGTCGTCGTTGGCAACTATAGGGTTTGCAGTTGGTTTTACGAGGTGATCTGCGCCTCGGCATGCACTCAGGGTTTCGCAACCCACGTCGAAACCATGTCGCCCCCAGTCTGGTGGACCTGTGGTCGAACTTCTAGTTTAGGGCCACGCGCCGGAAAGACAATGGCAGGTTCTGCAAATTGGCGGACCCAGGGGCTCGTTGGGCGCAAATGCGCGGCCACAACAGAATAGATAAAATCTAAGTTGTATCTATAAACAATTGATATTTAGACATAATTCATATATCTTTCTTCAACAATCGCTGCCGTTGCCGCTGCCAGTCGCGATCCTTTTCCACGGCCCGTTTGTCGTGCTGCTTTTTGCCTTTGGCCAGGCCGAGCTTGAGTTTGACCTTGCCCCGGTTCCAGTACAGCGACAGTGGCACCAGCGTGTATCCGCGCCGCTCCACTGCGCCGGTCAGCCGGTCGATCTGGCGACGATGCAGCAACAATTTGCGCGTTCGTACCGGGTCCGGGTTGACGTGCGTCGACGCCGATACCAGCGGTGAGATATGCGCGCCGAGCAACCAGGCCTCGCCGTCTTTTACCAGCGCATAACTCTCTTTAATATTTGCTCGTCCGGCGCGCAGACTTTTGACCTCCCAGCCTTCGAGGCTCAACCCGGCCTCGAAATCCTCCTCGATGAAATAATCGTGCCGTGCCTTTCGGTTGTCGGCGATAGTTCGGCCGGCCGCCTCGGTTGGAGATTTTTTGCTGCTCATGGGTGGGGGCTGTTGTTTGCAATAGCGCTTTGATTCACAATCCTGCCAATTTTTGGTCACCGGGGAAAGGCTGGATGTCTGAACTATCGACTTCTGCTGCGCGCCGCGACTCCCTCCATGGCCTGTGGTCGTCACGGTTTGCATTTATTCTGGCCGTGACCGGTTCCGCCGTCGGCCTGGGCAATATCTGGAAGTTTCCCTATGTCGCGGGCGAAAATGGTGGTGGCGCGTTCGTGGCCGTTTATCTGCTGTGCGTGTTCGCGATCGGCCTGCCGATCATGATGGCCGAAGTGCTGATCGGGCGTCGCGGGCGTCGCAACCCGGTCGCGACCATGACGCTGCTCGGCGAGGAAGAGGCTGGTCGTGCAAGCTGGGGTTTGGTCGGCGTCCTCGGCATTGTCACGGGGTTCCTGATCCTGTCTTTCTATAGTGTCATTGCTGGCTGGACCGGCGCCTACATCATCAAGAGCGCCATCGGCGAATTCGTCGGCGCGGGACCCGAAGCCGTCGCCGGGTCGTTTACCGCGCTAACGGGCAGCGCACTCAATTCGGGCTTCTGGCACACCGCGTTCATGGCGGTGACCGTGTTCGTGGTCGCGCGCGGCGTGGAGCGCGGCCTGGAACGGGCGGTGCGATTCATGGTACCCGCGCTGGTCGTGATCATGCTGATTCTGCTGGGTTACGCGATGAACACCGGGGCGTTTCAGCAGGGCTTCGCGTTTTTGTTCAGACCCGATTTCGCGGCGCTGACCGGCAACGGAGTTTTGGTTGCAATGGGCCAGGCATTTTTTACGCTTAGCCTCGGTATGGGAGCCGTGATGGCCTACGGTGCGTATTTGCCGCAGCAAACTTCCATCATCGGCACGTCGATCGCGGTCGTCTGCGCCGATACGGCGATCGCGATTCTGGCCGGGCTGGTGATATTCCCCATAGTGTTCGCCAACGGCCTTGATCCGAGCGCGGGCCCGGGCCTGATATTCGAAACCTTGCCGCTGGCTTTTGGGCAATTGCCCGGTGGCGCGATTTTCGGTGCGTTGTTTTTTCTGCTGCTGGCTTTTGCCGCTTTGACTTCCGGTATCAGCCTGATGGAACCGGCCGTCGCGTGGATCATGGAAAATCACGGTCTGGGTCGGGTCCAGGCGGCGACGCTGGTCGGCAGTGTCGTCTGGGTGCTCGGTTTCACAACGGTTTTGTCGTTCAATCGGCTCAGCGACTTCCAGTTCTGGAACGGGACGATTTTCGACAACATCGATTTTTTGACCAGCAACATCCTGTTGCCGCTGGGTGGCCTGCTGATTACGGTGTTTGCCGGCTGGGTCATGTGCCAGAACTCCAGTGCCGACGAACTCGACGAAACGGCCGGGCCGCTGTTTCGCCTGTGGCGGTTTCTGGCGCGCTATGTTGCGCCGGTCGCCGTGCTGCTGATATTTCTGAACGCGATCGGCCTGCTGACCCCGATTTTTGATGCCCTGATCCCGCAGGGGCAGTCGTAGGCGTGGGAACGCGTATCACGGTGTCCCAAGACCGCCCTCGGCCGGGCTTTGCGATTTCCATCCCTGCCGACCCCGGTGGATTCCATGCGTTCGGTTGAGCGCAGTGCCATCGTTCCGTATGTGCCGGCCGCGATGTACGAACTGGTGGCCGACGTCGAACGCTATCCCGAATTCCTGCCCTGGTGCGAGGCTGCCCGTATAGAGTCTCGCTCTGACGACGCAGTCGTAGCAAGCCTGACCATTAGTTTGGGCCCATTGCGTACTTCTTTCACGACCGCGAATACGCTGGACGGACCCCAGGCGCTGATCATGACGCTGGTAGACGGGCCGTTTTCGTTTTTTGAAGGGCGCTGGCGGTTTGACGCGCTGGGGGATTCGGGCTGCAAAGTGTCTCTGGATACAAAATTCGAATTTTCTAGCACGACCCAGGACCTGTTGTTGGGCCGTATCTTCGAATCGGTGTGCAATGATTTGATCGACGCGTTCACGCAGAGGGCCCGATCGCTTTTCGATGAACGCCAGTAACATTGAAATTGAAGTTGCTTACGCGCGTCCGGACGTGCAGCGCATCATCGCGCTGCGCGTTCCGCCCGGAACCACGGCACGGGCGGCGTTGCGCCTGTCCGGGCTCGTCGAAATTTTTCCGGAGATCGACGCCGATCGCTGCGTCCTGGGAATATTCGGGCAGGTGATCCCCGATAGCGACACGGTGGTGGAAGACGGCGATCGCGTCGAGGTCTATCGGCCGCTGGCACGTGACCCGAAAGAAGCACGGCGCGAACGCGCCGCGCTAGACGCGGATGAAAAGCGTGCCAAGCGGTCTTAGGCAGTCGTTACTGGCCGGGGTTCCGGTCAGGTGGGTTTCACCGGAACGTCGCGTTGGATTTCGCGTACCAGATCATCGTCGAAATACACGATTAACCACCGCCGGTCCGCTTTCCGACTGCGGCCCTGCTTGAAAAAATAAATGTAATCCCAGCGGTCACTGTGGAATGCGTCCTGGGCCACCGGGGTTCCGAGCAAAAACCGCACTTGATTGCGCGTCATGCCGACCTTGACCCCTTCAATTTCATCCTGCTCCAGTAAATTTCCTTGCTGCACATCAATGCGATATACGCAGGCGCCGAGCCAAATGGCAGCGGCGACAAGCAGTGAAATGCGATAACGTTTTACTGATACGCTGGTCAAGACGGGTGTTGGTCTGGGTTGCTGGTGGGGCGCTGGCCGCGGTTGTTGATCTGGTGGATAATTTGCGGGCGATAATAACGCAGATTGGCCTGGGCGAATAATGCGAGGGACGGGGGGTTGAAAAACAGGCACCTTAAGGAAGCGGGGTTAAGGGTTACCTCGCCTCGGGTCGTGATCCTGCAGCTTCTCGAATTGAGCAAGGATCGGCATCTGAGCGCTGAGGAGATCTATAAAGCCTTGGTCGATGCGGGCGAAGCAATTGGTCTCGCAACCGTATACCGCGTGTTGTCGCAATTCGAATCGGCTGGACTGGTCACGCGGCACCACTTCGAAGAAGGCCATTCAGTGTTTGAAAGGAACAGGGGGCAACACCACGATCACATGGTCTGCATTGAAACCGGCCAAGTCATCGAATTTGTCAACGAGGATATCGAGAAATTACAGCACAAGACGGCTAATGCGCACGGCTACGAGATTGTCGATCATGATCTCGTATTGTTCGTGCGGCCAAAAAAATAGGCTTCGGAGTTCACGTCAGCCGGTTGTTTTTTTGTCGCCATGAATCAGCATCTCAGCGGCGTGGGCGCGCGTGCGGTCTGTAATTTCAACGCCCCCCAGCATTCGAGCCAGCTCTTCGACCCGTTCCGCCGGTGCCAGCGACCGAATGGTCGTGCGTGTGGTGTTGCCATCCGACAGCTTGTTGATTCGCAGGTGCTGATGCGCCTGGCTGGCAACCTGGGCGAGGTGCGTAACGCACAAAACCTGCGTGCGCAACCCGAGTTCCCGTAGCCGGCTGCCAACGATTTCGGCGACGCTGCCCCCGACGCCGGCGTCCACCTCATCGAATATATGCGTCTCGGTCGTGTCCGCGTCGGCTGCGGCGACCTGCAGAGCGAGGCTGACCCGCGACAATTCGCCGCCCGAGGCGACCTTGGCAAGCGCACCGGGCGGGTGTCCGGGGTTCAGTGCCACGGTGAATTCGATGCGATCGTATCCGGTCGGGCCGTCCTTGGCCGGTTGATCGGGCGGCGGATCCAGGGCAACGAAAAAGCGGCCGGCGGGCATGCCGAGCTGCTGGATATTGCCGTTGATTTCGGCCTCCAGCGAGGTTGCTGCCGTGCGCCGGGCAGCACTGAGCTCTGTCGCCGCCTCACGATATGCTGACTCTAAGCTCTCGGTTTGCTGAGCAAGTACCTGCAAGCGTTCGTCGGACTGCTGAATTTGCTCGAGGTCGTTTTGCAGGCGTTCGAAGGTTGCCGGCAGGTCGCCGGCAGCCACCCGGTGTTTGCGGGCAAGTTCGTGCACGGCGGCCAGGCGGGCTTCGATATCCTGCAACTGGCCGGGATCGGAATCCAGGCCACTGAGATATGCTCGCAGGCTTTCCGCCGCCTCCGCCACCTGAATCTCTGCTTGAGCGAGCAGGTCGGTGATGGCAGCCAGTCGCGGGTCGAGCGTTGCCAGTTCATCCAATTCCTGGCGCGAACGACTAATAGCGACCTGCGCCGAGAACTGATCGTCTTCGTATATTTTGCGCAGCGCATCGTTGGCGCCATCGACAATCCGGGCGTGGTTAGCGCTTAACCGCTGCGCCTGCTCAAGCGCTGCGGGTTCGCCGGGTTCCAAGCCCAACGCCCGCAGTTCTTCCACCTGATAGCGCAACAGTTCCAGCCGCGCCTGCCGGTCCTGTTGCGCCTGATCGAGCGCAGTGCGCTCGGACTCCGCATTCCGCCAGACCCGATACGCATCTGCCACGGCATCGACCAGCTCTGCGTATCCGCCATGTTGATCCAGCACCTGCCGTTGCACGCTACGGCGGAGTAGCGACTGATGCGCCTGCTGTCCGCAAATGTCCACCAGCTCCGCACCCAATTGCCGCAGCATCTGCATGGACACCGGGTTGCCGTTGATGTAGCCGCGGGATCGGCCCTCGGCCGTGACGACGCGGCGAATCAGGCAGTGTTCTTCCTCATCAAGGTCGTTTGCGGTCAGCCAGGACGCCGCCGGGGAATGCGCGTCGATTTCAAAGCTGGCCGTGATTTCAGCGCGTTCGGTCCCGGGCCGCACGGCATCAGCGTCCGCCCGCGCGCCGAGTGCCAGGCCGAGCGCGTCGACCAGGATGGATTTGCCGGCACCCGTTTCGCCGGTCAGTACCGTCAGTCCCGGTGCAAGCTCGACATCGATTTCGTCAATGACCGCCAGATTGCGAATGTGCAGATGAGTCAGCACCGGGTGGCCATCAGTCAATCGGCCGGCGGCTGCGATTTCTGGTATCGCGGCCCCAGTAGAGCTTGCTTCTCAGGGTTCCGAAGTAGTCGTATCCGAGTGGATGAATCAAGTCGACCTTCTGCTCGGCGGCAACGATGCGCAGCCGCTCGCCCACCGTCAATTCACCGACAAACTCGCCGTCGGCATTGACTTCGCCACGGGTGCCGTCGTCTTGCGTCAGCATGACCTCGGTCGTCGTCTGACTGGAGATGACGATTGGGCGATCACTGAGCGTATGGGGGCAAATCGGAGCCAACACGATTGCCTCCATGCCGGGTTCCACGATCGGCCCCCCGCAACTGAGCGCGTAGGCCGTTGACCCGGTCGGCGTGGCCGCAATGAACCCATCGCCACCGTGCGTATTGACGTAATGACCGTCGACGATCGTTTGGAACTCCAGCATGCGGCCCGTTTCCCGATTTTTTAACACGATATCGTTCATCGCGAGTCCATTGGCCTTTGATGCGTCGCCGGAAAAAATCTCGACGCGCAGCAGCATCCGCCGCTCCTTGCCGAACTGGCCCGCTAATACCTGATCAATGCTTTCCTGCATTTGTTCCGGGCTGACGTCGGCGAGGAATCCCAAGCGTCCGCGATTGATCCCGAGCAGCGGCACCCCGCACTTGGCTGCGTGCCGGGCTGCATAGAGCATGGTGCCGTCGCCGCCGACCGCAACCAGTAGGTCAGCGCCGTCCAACAGCAGCTCGTCTGCCATCTGCGGGGTGTTGCCGGGTAGCGCGTCGGTCGGCAACGAATCCGATACCGCTAGCTCGAGGCCCAGCTTGTTCAGGTGCTGCAGCAACGACCGCACGGAATCCAGGGCCTGCTGGTCCCTGTGGTTGCCCATCACGGCTACGGTTGAAAAATGCTTGTTCATATATCGGTCAGGCGGCGGCCGGTTGGTCAATCGCGGCAGCAGCTTGTGATGACAACATATCAAGGCGGCGGATTCAAAGCGCATATCGGGGACTACGGCGGTTCATCAGGAGAACGAGGCGCCCCTTGACACACCTGTCTGCCCGTGGCTAGCTTTCCGGCATGAACAGACAAACCCAAGATGTTCCGGCGGGCTGAACCCCGTATGCCAGCTAAAACGCAATCTACGGTACCGAGCAACCGCGCCGGGCAAATACTGCGGGCGTTGGTCGAGAGTTTCATTCGAGATGGCCATCCGGTCGGCTCGCGCAAGCTCGCGAAGGCCAGTGGCATCGATCTGAGTCCGGCGACCATACGTAATGTCATGGCTGACCTCGAAGAGCTCGGGTTTATCGCATCGCCGCACACCTCTGCTGGCCGCGTTCCGACGGCAAGAGGCTACCGGTTGTTTGTCGACACGCTGGTCAAACTGCGCCCTCCGGCGTCACGTGAGCTTGCGGCGCTGCAGGATCAGATAGTCGACGATGCGGGCGCGGACGTGAAGGGCCTGGCCGCCGCTGCATCGGCAGCGCTGTCGTCCCTGACCAGCCTGGCCGGCCTGGTCACGATTCCGCGTCAGCAGCACCTGACGTTGCGGCAGGTCGAATTTCTGCCGATTTCAGATCGCCGCGTACTCGCGATACTGGTCATCAACGACTCCGAGGTACAGAACCGGGTACTGACAATGGAGCGGGACTATTCGAACGACGAATTGCAGCGGGCCGCGAACTTCCTGAATGAGCATTACGCCGGCAAGGAGCTGAGTGAAATCCGCAGCCAGGTGCTCGACGAACTTCGTCGCACGCGCGAGACCGTGAATCAGCTGATGATCGATACCATCAGCATTGCGCAGAAAGCATTCGACCTGGATGGTAGCCAGCCCGAATACATCATCGCCGGTGAAACCAAGTTGATGGGATTCGACGAGCTCTCCGACATCGACAAATTGCGGCAGCTTTTCGACGCATTCAATCGGCAGCGGGATATCCTGAGGTTGCTGGACCGGAGCATCGCCGCTGACGGCGTGCAGATTTTTATCGGTGAGGAATCGGGGTATCAATTGTTGGACGATTGCAGCGTGGTCACAGCGCCGTATCGAGTCGATGACGAGATCGTGGGTGTATTGGGTGTCATCGGGCCCACTCGAATGGCGTATGAGCGTGTTATTCCGATCGTCGATATAACGGCCAAGTTGGTCGGTGCCGCCTTGAATTCCAGCCATTGACCCCCAACAACGCTCCTTGGGATCAGCGATAGCACGGGCCGCTGATTCGATTGCGCTTGGAGGATTCAAATGAGCAACCAGACCGAGGACCGGCCGTCAAGCAAGACAGAAGCTGAGTCCGCCGGCCCAGCACCGAATCCGGATGGCGACGCGCCATCGGGTGCAGATATACCTGAAGATCCGGTCCGCGACGCGTTGGCAAAAGCCGAAGACAGCTGGAATCAGTATTTAAGGACAGCGGCCGAACTCGAAAACGTTCGCAAGCGTGCTGCCCGGGACCAGGAAAATGCCCGGAAATACGGAGTCGAGAAATTAGCGGGTGAGTTGCTGGCTGTGCTGGATAGCCTCGAGGCGGGCCTGGAGGCAGGCGCTAATGCTACTGTCGAAGACCTGGTCGCCGGCAAAGAAGCGACGCTGAATCTGCTGCGTTCGACCCTGGAAAAGCACGGTGTCTCGGAGGTGGATCCGGAGGGCGAACCATTCGACCCTAAACTGCATGAAGCCATGAGCATGCAGCAATCGACCACCGCAGAGCCGGGTTCGGTCCTGACGGTGGTGCAAAAGGGCTATGAGCTCAATGGCCGCTTGCTGAGGCCGGCACGTGTGATCGTGGCGATGGAGCCCGGGGACGCGGCAGGCCAGCAGTCCAGCGGCGGGAAAGCACCATAAATGGGCTGCGGAGCCTTGAAACGGGCCGGTCAGAGCCCCAGATAGGGGCATAGAATTCAACCTGAGTTTTGGAGAGGGTAATGGGCAAGGTTATCGGTATTGATCTGGGCACGACGAATTCCTGCGTCGCCGTGATGGATGGTGATCAGGCCAGGGTCGTCGAAAACATCGAGGGCGATCGCACGACCCCCTCGATCGTGGCATTCACCAAAGATGACGAGGTTCTGGTCGGGCAGTCAGCCAAGCGCCAGGCAGTTACCAACCCGACGAATACGCTGTTTGCGGTCAAGCGGCTGATCGGACGGCGATTCGACGATGACGTGGTACAGCGCGACATCGACATGGTGCCCTACGCGATTGTGAAAGCCGATAACGGTGATGCGTGGGTGGAAGCGCGGGGCAAGAAAATGGCGGCACCGGAAATCTCCGCCCGGGTGCTGATGAAGATGAAAAGTACCGCCGAAGAATACCTCGGTGAGCCGGTTACCGAAGCCGTCATTACCGTACCTGCATATTTCAACGACTCGCAACGCCAGGCGACCAAGGATGCCGGAAAAATCGCCGGGTTGAATGTCCAGCGCATTATCAATGAGCCGACTGCGGCTGCGCTGGCGTACGGTATGGATAAGCGGCGAGGCGACCGCACGATCGCAGTTTTCGACTTGGGCGGCGGTACATTTGATATTTCCATCATCGAGATCGCTGAGATTGATGGCGAGCATCAATTCGAGGTGCTGGCAACGAATGGCGATACGTTTTTGGGAGGCGAGGACTTCGATAATCGCATCATCAATTATCTGGCGAGCGAATTTGAAAAAGAGAGCGGCGTGGACATTCGGAAGGATCCGCTAGCCATGCAGCGTTTGAAGGAATCGGGCGAGAAGGCCAAGATCGAGCTGTCGACCGCTCAGCAGACTGAAGTCAATCTGCCATACATTACCGCGGACGCCAGTGGGCCCAAGCACCTGAACATCAAGCTGACACGGGCCAAGCTGGAATCGCTGGTCGGTGATTTGGTTTCACAGACGATCGAGCCGTGCAAAATCGCGTTGACCGATGCCGGCCTGAAGGTTGACGACATTGACGACGTCATCCTGGTCGGTGGCCAGACGCGGATGCCCAAGGTTCAGGAAGAGGTGTCAAACTTCTTCGGCAAAGAGCCGCGGAAAGATGTCAATCCGGACGAAGCCGTGGCCGTGGGTGCGGCGATCCAGGGCGGGGTATTGGCCGGGGACGTCAAGGACGTGTTGCTGCTCGACGTAACGCCGCTGTCGCTGGGCATTGAAACCCTGGGTGGTGTCAGGACCAAGCTCATCGAGAAGAACACGACGATTCCAACCAAAGCGAATGAGGTATTTTCGACGGCTGGTGACAACCAGACCGCGGTGACGATTCATGTACTCCAGGGCGAACGGGAGCGTGCATCCGACAACAAGTCACTTGGTCAGTTCGATCTGACGGACATTCCGCTGGCACCGCGCGGCCTACCGCAAATTGACGTGACTTTCGATATCGATGCGAATGGCATTCTAAATGTCTCAGCAAAAGACAAGGGCACCGGCAAGGAGCAGAAGATCGTCATCAAGGCTTCCAGCGGATTGTCGGACAATGAGATTGACCGAATGGTGACCGATGCTGAAGCTCACGCCGAGGAAGACCAGAAATTCCGCGAGTTGGTTGAAGTTCGCAACCAAGCTGATGCGCTGGTGCACGCTTCGGAGAAATCCCTCGAAGATCTCGGTGAAAAGGTCGAGGCCGATGAACGGGCACGTATCGAATCGGCCGCCGGTGAACTAAAGGACGCGCTCAAGGGCGATGACAAAGATATCATCGAGACCAAAACCAAGGCGCTGGCCGAGGCGTCGGCGAGCCTGGCGCAGCGTGTCTACGAACAGCAAGCTGAAGCCGGTCAGGCCGGTGATGACGCGGCCAAGACGCCGGAAGATGACAGCGTCGTCGACGCAGAGTTCGAGGAAGTCAAAGACGACTCGGACAAGTCATAAAGACAACCGCCGTTGCCCACTGCTGCGGCGGACTGGTATAACACCGGCCGCAGCAGTTTCACGGTAACCGCCACGATATGGCCAAGCGCGATTATTACGAGGTCCTCGGTGCCGAGCGGGACGACACAGAAGGGGATCTGAAAAAATCCTTTCGCCGTTTGGCGATGAAATATCACCCCGATCGCAATCCGGACGATGCCGCTGCGGAGCATAAGTTCAAGGAGGCCAAAGAAGCCTACGAGGTACTTTCCGACGCGGGCAAGCGTGCCGCCTACGATCAGTTCGGACATGCCGGGGTCGACGCAGCAGCCGGTCGGGGCGGCGCCGGTTTCGGTACGGGTGCGGGATTCAGCGATATATTCGGCGACGTATTCGGCGACATATTCGGTGGAGGTCGGCGCAGTCGAACCAGCGTCTTTCGAGGCGCGGATCTGCGTTACGATTTGCGCCTCGATCTCGAACAGGCGGTGCTGGGCGAATCGATCAATATCAGCTTTCCGACCCTGGCGACCTGTGATACCTGCCACGGCAGTGGGGCGAAACCGGGGACATCGTCTAAACAATGCGGAACTTGCGGTGGGGCTGGTCAGGTCCGCATGCAGCAGGGCTTCTTCTCTGTGCAACAGACTTGTCCAACCTGCAAAGGGGCCGGCACGGTCATCGCGGATCCGTGCGACAACTGCCGCGGGAACGGCAGGTTGCAGCAGAACAAGACTCTGGCCGTTAAGGTGCCCGCCGGCGTGGATAATGGCGATCGAATAAGGCTGACGGGTGAGGGTGAGGCAGGTCAGAATGGTGGTCCATCCGGCGATCTCTATGTTGAGATTCGCGTTAACTCTCACCCGATCTTCGAGCGGGACGGCGCTGATCTTCGCTGTGAGGTACCGATTAATTTTTCCGTCGCAGCGTTGGGTGGCAACGTTCAGGTGCCGACGCTCCAGGGCGAGGTGAGCCTGAAGGTTCCGGCTGAAACGCAGTCTGGACGGGTTTTTCGGCTGCGAGGCAAGGGAGTCCGCCCGGTTCGGGGCGGTATGCAGGGCGATTTGTACTGTCTGGTCGAGGTGGAAACCCCGGTCAAAATGACCGCGGAGCAGAAAGAGTTATTGCGCTCGTTTAGCGATGCCATTGAGGCGGGCGGTGAACGACACCGGCCGCGAAACCACTCTTGGCACGCCAGGGTGCGGGCGTTTTTCGATAAGATCGGCTCATAGTTAGAGGTTGGGGGAGGGGATATGTTGCGTATTGCTGTACTCGGCGCAACCGGCCGCATGGGCATTACGGTCACCCGGGTCGTGGCCTCCTGCGAGGATGCCGCGGTGAGCGGCGCATTGGTGGAACCCGGCAACGATCTGATCGGCGCCGACGTCGCCGAGGTGGCCGGCCTCGCGCCAGTCGGTATCACCATCGTTGATGACCCGCAGCGTGCGGTGCGTGAGGCTGATGTCGCGATCGACTTCACGCTACCCAATGCCGCGATCAGCAATTTGGATGCCTGCGTGAAGCAAGGCTGTGGCATCGTTATGGGAACGACCGGGCTTGATGATGCTCAGCAGCAAGCCGTGCGCCAGGCTGGCCAGGCTATCGGTGTCTTGTATGGGCGCAATATGAGCGTAGGCGTGACTGTTTTTACCGAACTGGCGCGCCGCGCTGCACGGTTGCTGGGGCCGGACTGGGAGGTTGAGATCAGCGAGGCGCATCATCGTTTCAAGGTCGATGCGCCTTCTGGAACAGCGTTGCAGATTGGCGAAGCCATTGCTGCCGAGCGTGGCCAGAATCTGGACGACGTGGCTTGTTACGAGCGCCAGGGATCGACCGGGCCCAGGCCTCGTGACGCGATCGGGTTCAGCTCTGTGCGTGCGGGAAGTCTGGTTGGCGAGCACACGGTCGTGTTGGTCTCCGACACGGAGTTGCTGCGTCTCGAGCACCGGGCACTGGACCGTGCAACTTTTGCACAGGGCGCTCTCCGGGCGGCCCGATGGTTAGTGCAGCAACCGGCCGGGGTCTATGGCATGGCAGATGTTCTGGAACTGGGTGATTGAATTTAGCGGTCCGATCTTCGCGTCGGCAGCTTGCGGTTGACGTTAACTGGCTGCTCGATAGATTAGTCCGGGGGCGTCGTTTACAATACCGCGGGTCCCAACAACGAGATTAAGATATGCGGGAGGGGCCCGGTCCGGGCCCCTCCCGTTTTAGTATCTCCACCTTCGAATCGTGCGAGAGGTACTGGGTGAGCGAACCGGCGCTGCTGGCTCTTGAAGACGGCACAGTGTTTGATGGAATTTCGGTCGGCGCCGAAGGCAGAACTATTGGTGAGGTGGTGTTCAACACCGCTATGACCGGTTATCAGGAGATATTGACGGATCCGTCGTACTGTCGCCAAATCGTTACGCTGACCTACCCTCACATTGGCAACACGGCCACCAACAGCGACGACCTTGAAAGCACGAAAATCTATGCGGCTGGGCTTGTTGTTCGCGATCTGCCGGCGGTCTCGAGCAGCTGGCGGGCGGAGGTTGGATTTCCGGAGTTTTTAAAGCGCGGTGGCCTCGTGGCCATTGCGGAGATCGATACCCGCAAACTAACCCGAATACTGCGCGAAAAAGGCGCGCAGTCTGGCTGTATCGTGACAGGTGATACCGATCGGGCGGTCGCTGTGGATCATGCCAAGCGTTTCCCAGGATTAGCCGGGATGGATGTGGCTAAGATCGTGACTGCTCGGCGGAGCTATCAATGGAGCCTTGGGCGTCAATGGCCCGATCCGACCCCGGTCGTCGGCAAAAAGCTGGACGAGTTCCATGTTGTCGCGTTCGACTTCGGAATCAAACGAAACATTTTGCGGTTGTTGGTTGAATACGGCTGCCGCATCACGGTGGTGCCTGCACAAACCACTGCCGCGAATGTTCTGGCAATGTCCCCCGACGGTGTGTTTCTGTCGAATGGCCCCGGTGACCCCGAGCCGTGCGATTATGCAATTGACGCGATCAAATCGATTTTGCAATCGGGCATGCCGGTGTTTGGGATTTGCCTTGGTCACCAATTGCTCGCACTTGCCAGCGGCGCACGCACCATCAAAATGAAATTTGGCCACCATGGTGCCAACCATCCGGTCGTAAATGTCGATACCGGCAAAGTCATCATAACCAGCCAAAACCATGGGTTTGCGGTTGACGAGGCATCACTGCCCGACAGTTTGCGCCCCACGCACCGATCGCTTTTCGATGATTCACTGCAAGGGGTAGAGCGAACCGATTGCGCTGCGATCGGCTTTCAGGGTCATCCCGAGGCGAGCCCCGGGCCACACGACGTCAGGCCAATGTTCAGCCAATTCATGGAGATGATGAGGGGCCATAGAGATGCTTAAGACGGACTCTAATCCGGTTGCCGCTCAATGAACGCACTGATTTCCGGAAACTGATGCCCAAGCGTACAGACATAGACACCGTAATGATCATCGGTGCCGGGCCGATCGTCATTGGCCAGGCGTGCGAGTTCGACTATTCGGGCGCGCAGGCTTGCAAGGCCCTCAAAGAGGAGGGTTATCGGGTCGTGCTGGTCAATTCGAACCCAGCTACGATCATGACGGATCCGGAAACGGCAGACTCCGTCTACATTGAACCGGTTACCTGGCAGGTCTGCGCAAAGATTATCGAGAAGGAAAAGCCCGACGCGCTGTTACCCACCATGGGCGGGCAGACTGCGCTGAACTGCACACTTGACCTCGTCCGCGAAGGGGTGTTGGCGTCGCACAATGTGGAATTGATCGGTGCTTCCCGGGAGGCGATCGATACCGCTGAGGACCGGGAAAAGTTCCGCGCTGCCATGCAGGACATTGGTCTGGAAGTCCCCGACGCGGGTCTCGCGCGTGACTTGGAACAGGCTTTGGCGGTTCAGGAGCAAATCGGGTTCCCAACGATCATCCGGCCGTCGTTCACGCTCGGCGGCTCGGGCGGCGGGATTGCATACAACCGCGAAGAATTCGAAACGATTGTGGCGCGGGGCTTGGAGCTGTCGCCAACAACAGAAGTGCTACTGGAAGAATCCCTACTGGGCTGGAAAGAATTCGAAATGGAGGTGGTGCGGGACTGCAATGACAACTGCATCATCGTATGTTCAATCGAAAACGTTGACCCCATGGGAGTGCATACCGGTGACTCGATCACTGTCGCCCCGGCCCAGACCTTAACCGACAAGGAATATCAGCGCCTGAGGAACGCGTCGATCGCGGTCCTGCGGCGAGTGGGAGTCGAAACGGGTGGTTCAAACGTGCAGTTTGCGGTGAACCCGGTGGACGGCCGCATGTTGCTGATCGAGATGAATCCGCGTGTGTCCCGCTCCTCGGCCTTGGCGTCGAAGGCCACCGGATTTCCGATTGCCAAGGTCGCCGCAAAACTCGCGGTCGGATACACCCTGGATGAATTGCGCAACGAAATTACTGGAGGTGCGACGCCCGCATCTTTCGAACCGACGATTGATTACGTGGTCACCAAGATACCGCGCTTCACGTTCGAGAAGTTCCCGGATGCGAACGACCGGCTCACAACGCAGATGAAATCGGTGGGCGAGGTTATGGCTATAGGCCGAACCTTTCAGGAGTCGCTGCAAAAGGCACTGCGGGGTCTCGAGACGGGGATCGACGGACTCGTCGAACAGGGTGAGCACACGGCCCGCACCGAAGAGGAATTGGATACCTTGCGCGATGAGTTGCGCATGCCGGGCCCACACCGGCTTTTGCACGTTGCAGATGCGTTTCGCGCTAGCCTTGAATTATCGGAAATTGCGGAACTGAGTCGAATCGATCCGTGGTTTTTGGCGCAGATCGAGGACTTGGTGCAGACGGAGAACGAGGTTCGCAAGCTTAAGCTGGGAGCACTGAAGCCGGACATGTTACGTCGGCTAAAGCGCAAAGGATTCGCCGACAGTCGAATAGCAACCCTGCTTGGCGTGCAGGAAGCGTTCGTTCGTGAGCACAGGGCGAAGACGGGAATTTTTCCGGTGTTTAAGCGTGTTGATACCTGCGCTGCCGAGTTTGCGACGACCACTGCTTACCTTTACTCGACATACGAAGAGGAATGCGAAGCAGATCCAAGCGAACGCAAAAAAATCATGATCTTGGGAGGCGGTCCCAACCGAATTGGTCAGGGCATCGAATTCGACTATTGCTGCGTTCATGCGGCGCTCGCGGCCCGTGAAGTCGGCTTCGAAACGATCATGGTTAACTGCAATCCTGAGACAGTATCAACTGACTACGATATCTCCGATCGACTTTATTTTGAGCCGGTGACTTTCGAAGACGTCATGGCGATCGTCGATCGAGAGCAGCCGTTCGGCGTCATTGTCCAGTACGGTGGGCAAACACCGCTGAAGTTAGCTCGGGCGCTGGAGAAGGCTGGCGCACCGATCATTGGCACCAGCCCCGATTCGATTGATCTTGCTGAAGACCGGGAGCGTTTCCAAAGGTTAGTGAGCGATTTGAAGCTTAGACAGCCGCCGAATGCCATCGCCCGGAACGCGGACGAGGCGGTTAGCATGGCCGCAGACGTTGGTTTTCCACTTGTCGTGCGACCTTCGTATGTGCTTGGCGGGCGGGCCATGGAAGTCGTTTATGACGAGGATGAGTTGCGCACTTATATGCTTGAGGCCGTCGAAGTATCGAACGATAGCCCGGTTTTGCTCGATCGATTCCTGGACTTTTCCGTCGAGGTTGACGTTGACATTGTTTGCGACGGGGAGGACGTTTTGATCGGCGGGATACTGGAACATATAGAGCAGGCCGGCGTTCATTCCGGTGATTCCGGATGTTCGCTACCTCCAGCCACGTTGTCGGCGGACGCTCAGGCAGAGATGGCAGACCAGGTTCGCAAGCTCGCTGACGCATTGAACGTGGTTGGGCTGATGAATACACAGTTCGCAATTCAGGGAGGTGTGATTTACCTGCTGGAGGTGAATCCACGGGCATCGAGAACGATTCCGTTCGTGTCCAAGGCAACCGGCGTACCGCTGGCCAAGGTCGCCGCTAAGGCGATGGCCGGCATCAGTTTGAAAGAACAGGGCATCACCAAGTCCAAGGTCCCCGCTTATTATTCAGTTAAGGAATCGGTGTTTCCGTTCGCGAAATTTCCCGACGCGGATCCGATTCTGGGCCCTGAGATGCGCAGTACCGGAGAAGTCATGGGCACCGGGAGGTCATTCGGCGAGGCTTATGCCAAGGCCCAGTTGGCCTCCGGCGTTGAGTTGCCGAAAAGCGGGACTGCCCTGCTGTCCGTTCGCGATCGCGACAAACCAGAGGCAGTCAAGTTGGCCAATATTCTGGTCGGCCGAGGGTTTAGTCTGGTCGCGACCGATGGTACCGCGGTGCACTTGGCGGACAACAATGTGCCGTGCCGCAGGGTGAACAAAGTCCGTGAGGGGCGGCCGCACATTGTCGATATGATCAAGAATAATGAGATCCACCTGATCGTGAATACGACCGAGGGGAAAAAGGCCATTCACGAGTCTCATTCGATACGGGGTGCGGCGGTGAACCACAAAGTTACCTACTACACGACCCTGCCGGCCGCTATGGCGACCTGTATGGCTTTCGATCATGCCGAAGGCGGCGAGGTAAACAGGTTGCAGGATTTACACGACGAGGCCGGCAAGTGACAAAAGTCCCAATTACGGTCAATGGGGCGAAAAAGCTCAGGGATGAGTTACAGCGTCTCAAAAAAGAGGATCGACCACGGATTGTTGCTGCGATCGCCGTGGCGCGAGCGCATGGCGATCTACGTGAGAATGCTGAATATCATGCTGCCAAGGAAGAGCAGGGGTTCATCGAAGCCCGGATCAAACAAATCGACGGGGAGCTTTCCAATGCCGAAATCATCGATATCACGGCTTTGAGTGAAACCGGCAAGGTTGTTTTCGGTGCCACGGTGGAATTGATCGATGAAGACAGTGGCAAGCAGGTGGCCTACCGAATTGTCGGCGCGGATGAAGCGGATATTGGCTCGGGGTTGCTTTCATTTTCGTCGCCGATTGCGCGCGCCCTGATCGGGCGTGAGGAGGGCGACGTCGTCGAGGTGATTACACCGGGTGGCGACAGAAGCTATGAAATTGTTGAAGTCAGATACGGCTAATTTAAGCTGGCGAAATGTCGCCATAGTGCCTACGGCAAGGTAATCCCGGAGTCCATCAGGCGCGGGCGGTAAAGTGAGGCAGTGTTGCCAACCCGCTGAATAACCTCTGCGCCGGTGATCCGCGACAATTCATCGATTGTTTCGTCGCGCAGATCCCGATTCCCGACGCGCACTTTAACTTTTATCAGTTCATGTCGAGTCAGACAGTCGTTCAGTTCAGCCAGCAAGCCGTCGGTGAGGCCGGAGTTACCGACCTGAACGACCGGCTTCACATCGTGAGCCAGGCGCCGCAGATATTTTCGTTGCCGTTCTGTCAGTTTCATCGTCACTCAGTATACAAGTGCCCATGTGTTGGAGTGGGCGCGACGAACGTGGCAATCCGATGAAACAACGCTCATCCAATTCGCGCTGGAAAAACCGCCAAGAGAGAGATCCCTATGTGCGGCGCGCTCGAACGGAAGGATGGCGGACCCGCGCGGTTTACAAGCTGGAGGAGATCCAGGCCAAGAACAGAATACTGAGACCCGGAGCAGTGGTCGTTGACTTGGGGGCTGCCCCCGGCAGCTGGAGCCAGTATGCGGCGACACTGGTACAGCCTCAGGGGCGAGTGATAGCTGTTGATCTGCTGCCGATCGAACCTTTAGCAGGTGTGGAGCTTATCCAGGGCGACTTCTCGGAGTCGGCCGTCCTGGATTGTGTGTTGGGCCTGGTAGATGGCACCAATGTCGACCTTGTAATGTCGGATATGGCCCCCAATATTAGTGGGAATCGGTCCGTGGACCAGCCCCGCTGCATGTACCTGGCGGAACTGGCACTGGATTTCGCGGGGCGCGTGCTTGGCCCAAATGGGCATTTTGTAACAAAGCTGTTTCAGGGTTCCGGATTCGAGGCCCTGGTGGCGGATGCGAGGAAAAGGTTCAGGGACGTGAGCATAAAGAAACCAAAGGCATCCCGCCGCGGCAGTCGTGAGACCTACCTGGTGGCGAGCAACTATCGATTATAGTAGTGTCCTAAACGGCGGAGGTGCGCCGACAGGGTACCCGCCCACCACCACAGAGGACCCCCGTGAACGACCTGACAAAAAACATCATTCTCTGGATAGTCATCGCTATCGTCCTGCTTACAGTTTTCCAGAGTTTCGGCACTCGGGCGCGACAGGCTCAGACAATCGAGTATTCGACATTCCTTGACTTCGTTGAGACGGGGTCAGTTCGACGAGTCGAGTTCGAGGGCGAGAAAATTAGCGGCGAGCGACTGAACGGGGAGCAATTTATTACCTACAGTCCGGAAACGGATAACACGGTGCTTATTGGTTTCCTCAAGGAAAACGATGTTCAGTTCAGTGGTAGCGCTCCACAAGGTCAAAATATTCTTGTCAGTCTTTTCATTAACTCGTTCCCGGTACTTCTGCTGATCGCCGTGTGGGTGTATTTCATGCGCCAGATGCAAGGCGGCGGCAGCGGGCGTGGGGCCTTATCTTTCGGCAAAAGCCGCGCCAGATTGCTAGGCGAGGACCAGGTCGGCATCACCTTTGCTGATGTTGCCGGGGTCGAAGAGGCAAAGGAAGAACTGGTCGAGATCGTTGAGTTCTTGATGGATCCGGCCAAGTTTCAGCGGCTTGGAGGCAAGATACCCAAGGGCGTGTTGCTGGTCGGACTTCCGGGGACCGGCAAGACACTGTTGGCGCGTGCTATCGCCGGCGAGGCGAAAGTGCCCTTTTATACGATTTCCGGATCGGACTTCGTCGAAATGTTTGTCGGTGTTGGTGCTTCGCGTGTGCGCGACATGTTCGAACAGGCCAAGAAATGTGCGCCGTGCATCATATTTATCGACGAGATTGATGCGGTCGGTCGGCATCGAGGTGCGGGTCTCGGTGGCGGGCATGACGAACGCGAACAGACCCTGAACCAGTTGCTCGTCGAAATGGATGGCTTTGAAGGTAATGAAGGGGTCATCGTGATCGCCGCAACCAACCGGCCCGATGTTCTCGATCCGGCACTTTTGCGTCCGGGACGATTCGACCGACAGGTTGTCGTGCCGTTGCCAGATATTCGCGGCCGCGAGCAAATTCTAAAGGTGCACATGCGTAAGGTGCCGATCGGCGACGATGTAAATGCGTTGATAATTGCGCGCGGTACGCCGGGATTCTCGGGAGCGGATCTGGCCAACCTGGTCAACGAGGCAGCCCTGTTCGCTGCACGTGCGAACACGCGTACGGTTCGCATGGAAAACTTCGAGAAAGCGAAGGACAAGATCATGATGGGCACCGAGCGTCGCTCGATGGTCATGAGTGAAGAAGAGAAAAGGCTAACGGCGTACCACGAGGCCGGGCATGCAATCGTGGGGTTGTCCGTGCCCGATCACGACCCTGTGTATAAGGTCACCATCATTCCACGTGGCCGTGCACTTGGCGTAACAATGTTTCTGCCAGAAGACGATCGGTACAGTGTCAGTAAGCAGAGATTGAACAGTCAGATCGCCAGTCTTTTCGGCGGCAGGATTGCCGAGGAACTTGTATTCGGTACTGAGGCCGTCACCACCGGTGCCGCAAACGACATCGAGCGGGCGACCGACTTGGCCCGGAATATGGTGACTAAATGGGGTTTGTCAGAGTGCCTTGGCCCGTTGACCTATTCGGAAGAGGAGGGCGAAGTTTTTCTCGGTCGATCGGTGACCCAGCACAAAGTGGTTTCTGATGTCACCGCGCACGCCATCGACGAAGAAATTCGCAAGATTGTTGATTCAAATTACGAGCACGCGACACAGATTTTGAAGGGCAAGCTCGATACACTGCACATGATGGCTGATGCACTGATGAAGTTCGAGACCATCGACGATAAACAGATCGCCGAAATAATGGAGGGAAGAGAGCCTCGACCCCCTGAAGACTGGACCGACAGCGGCCCCACCGAACCGGCAGCGAGCAAGTCCGGTGTGGACACCAAGCCAGATTCAGGGCTCGGTAAACCCGCCGAACAGCACTGATTGGGCGGTTTTCTCCTTCGAAACTGAGCCCGGTTCTTTTCTACAAGCACCGTGAAACTCCGGTTTCCAAGTCATGACATGAACCTGGACCGCCCGCGGGTCATGGGCGTGCTCAACGTTACTCCCGATTCTTTTTTTGACGGTGGTCGGTATTTCGAGCCGTCAATTGCGATTGCACACGGGCTATCCATGGCAGAGCAAGGGGCGGATATTCTCGATATCGGTGGTGAATCCGCGCGTCCCGGGGCTCTGCCCGTGTCACTGCAAGAAGAACTGGACCGTGTGCTTCCGGTTATAGAAACTCTACGGCGCCAGATTGACATTCCCATCTCGATCGATACAAGCAAGCCTGAAGTCATGCGCGCGGCTGTCGCTGCGGGTGCAGCGATGATTAACGATGTCAATGCATTGCGATCGCCGGGCGCACTGACTGCGGCGGCTGAGATGGGTGTTCCGGTTTGCTTGATGCACATGCAGGGCCAGCCGCGCAATATGCAGCACGAGCCAAGCTACAGCAATGTTGTCGAAGAAGTATTGGAATTTCTGCAGGCGCGCGTCGATGCTGCACTTGAAGCGGGATTGTCTCCAAATCAGCTGGTGTTGGATCCCGGTTTTGGATTTGGCAAGACCTTGATGCACAATCTCGAGTTGCTCAACCAGCTCAAGCAGCTCGTCGGCCTCAATTACCCGGTGCTGGCTGGCTTGTCCAGGAAATCCATGCTGGGCCGGATCCTGAAAAGCGAGGACGAAGACCGGCTTGCGGGCAGTCTGACCTTGTCTATCTTGGCCTGTCAGCAAGGCGTTCATATTATTAGGGTTCATGATGTTGCGCCGACGCTGCAGGCGCTCCGGGTGCTGGAAGCAGCCAACCTCAAGCAGGACCCGCAACCGGGGAGGCGAACAGCCTAATGGTGAGAAAGTTTTTTGGAACGGACGGTATTCGCGGCCGTGTGGGTGACGAGCCGCTTACGGCCGAGTTTGCTTTACGACTTGCCAGCGCAGCCGCACGAGTACTTGCCCCTGAAGGCGGCAGTGTTGTGATAGGCAAAGACACGCGCCTATCCGGCTATATGTTTGAGTCTGCTCTGGAAGCCGGATTTGTGGCAGCTGGGATGGACGTACTCTTGCTGGGGCCGATTCCGACCCCGGGAATAGCTTATCTGACGCAGGCGCTGCAAGCCGACGCAGGCGTTGTGATCAGTGCCTCGCATAATCTCTATTACGACAACGGCATAAAATTTTTCGATCGTGATGGGCGCAAGCTGTCGGATGATGTAGAAAGCGAAATTGAAAAGTGTTTGCTTGCGCCGCCGGTAACGCGTGAATCCGAACAGCTTGGGAGGGCCAGTAGGGTTGATAGCGCCGGCGATCAGTATCAGTGGTTTTGTCTCGGCACGGTCCCAACCGGTTTTCGGCTGAATGACATCAAGATTGTATTCGACGGTGCTCACGGCGCAGGCTACAAAGTTGGGCCCAGAGCATTGGCGGAACTCGGCGCCGATGTCGTGCCGATCGGTTGTTCACCGAACGGACGAAACATCAATGATGGTTGCGGTGCGACGGAACCCGAGCTGTTGCAAATGACCGTGAAAGGCGTCAGTGCAGATTTGGGCATTGCCCTGGACGGCGACGGTGATCGCGTGATCATGGTGGACCACACCGGCAACCTCGTTGACGGTGACCAGTTGCTGTATGTTATTGCGAATTCCCGCCACAATGACAAAAGCCTGGTTGGCCCGGTCGTGGGGACACTGATGAGTAACCTCGGACTAGAGAAAGCGCTGGAGGCACGGGGCATCCCGTTCGTTCGCGCCGCCGTCGGTGACCGCTATGTCCGCGAAATGTTGCAGAATCAGGGTGGCCAGCTCGGAGGTGAGTCTTCTGGTCATATCATCGACCTGGAAAAGACCACGACCGGCGATGGACTCGTGACCGCTTTGCAAATTCTGGCGATCATGACAAAAACTGGCCGTTCATTGGCCGAACTAGTCGAAGACATGCCCATGTATCCGCAGACCCTGATCAACGTTCGCACCGCTGCGAAAATCGATCTGGCGGCCTCAGCCTCAATCCGCGCAGCAATTGAAAAAGCAGAGCAGCAGCTGGCTGACCGCGGCCGCGTCTTGTTACGGGCATCGGGAACGGAGCCAGTAATTCGGGTCATGGTCGAAGGCGAAAACGCCACCGAGGTAACCAGTCTGGCTGAGCAGCTGGCCGAGTCAGTCAGGCAGGCAGCAGCCGGTTAGTTCATCGGAGAGCGTGCCGACCAGCGCCAGCGTTGATTTCCAACAATCGGGAAGCTACCCTTCCCCGTCTTTTTTCCGCAGGGAGCACGCCATCAGCGAAGGGTGGCCGGCATGAGGCAACCACTGGTCGCAGGAAATTGGAAGATGCACGGTAGCCGGGCCTCCGTGGCCGAATTGGTTGGCGAGCTCGTGTCCGAACTTGGTGGCAACAATGCAATCGACGTGGTGATTTGTCCACCGTTCGTCTATCTGGAACAGGTCGCAGCATTGCTGGCGGATTACCCGGTAGCGCTGGGTGCCCAAAACGTCGCGGCAGAGCCATCTGGCGCCTATACCGGCGAGGTGTCCGCGGAAATGCTGCGAGACATCGGGTGTAATTACGTGATTGTGGGGCACTCGGAACGCCGCACGTTACTAGGCGAAACGGATGAAGTGATTGCCCGGAAGTTCTGCATGGCGCTGGAGCAGCAACTTGTACCGGTGTTTTGTGTGGGCGAGACACTGGAGGAACGGCAATCCGGCCAGGCCATGGAGGTAATAGCCAGACAGGTAGCTGCGGTGGTTGACACCGCCGGCGTGGAGGCACTCGGACGGGCGGTGTTTGCCTACGAACCTGTCTGGGCGATAGGGACAGGTCAGACCGCTACACCGGAACAGGCGCAGGAAGTCCATGCCGGATTGCGTGCAATGGTCGCCGCGCACGATGCTAAGATAGCCAAGCAGCTCAGAATACTTTACGGCGGGAGTGTCAAAGGCGCGAATGCGAGAGAACTGTTTCAAATGGACGATATTGATGGTGGCCTTATTGGCGGCGCGTCGCTGAACCCAGTTGAGTTTATCGAAATCTGTGCGGCCGCTACAGCCTGACTGATGAATACGATTCAAACTTTGTTGTTGATTGGTCACGTGATGATCGCCACCCTGCTTGTTGCGCTGGTGTTGTTACAGCGTGGCAAGGGTGCCGAAGCCGGTGCCGGGTTTGGCTCGGGAGCTTCCGGAACGGTTTTCGGGGCCAAAGGCTCAGCTAGTTTTCTGACCCGCACCACAGCCGTACTGGCCACTTTGTTTTTCGTCAGCAGCATGGTGCTGGCCTACCTGGGCGGTCAGCAAAAGCCCCCGGGAAGTCTGCTCGAATCCACGGCGCCCGATATGCCGGTTGCAACTGGTGCGCCGGCGGCAGACGATTCGGTCGTCATCGGAATCGATGATCTGCCGGTCCTGCCGGGTTCCTTTGATGCAGCCGCTCCCGCAGATTCGGAAACGGGCAGGTCCGAATCTTCCGAATGAACTGATCTCGGTTATTCACCGCTATGCCGATGTGGTGGAATTGGTAGACACGCTGTCTTGAGGGGGCAGTGGCGTAAGCCGTGCCGGTTCGAGTCCGGCCATCGGCACCACCTATTTTTTCAGTCACGCGTGGAACAGGCATGATGTCGCGGGACGGCATCGCGGGCGTCAAAAGGTACTGTTAGAATGAGTCTAAACTAGCAGGTGGCTGATGTTACAACAGAACTATTTGCCGGCACTGATTTATCTCGGAATCGCAACAGCGATCGGATTGGCGTTGCTGGCGATCGGCCTTATTTTTGGTCGTGGCCAAAAAAATGCGGCCAAACTTTCGCCGTACGAGTGCGGGTTCGAGGCGTTCGAAGACTCCCGGATGAAATTCGATGTCCGCTATTACCTCGTTGCCATCCTGTTCATTATTTTTGATCTGGAAATCGCTTTTCTTTTTCCGTGGGCGGTGTCCCTGGACACCGTTGGAACTTTCGGCGTGCTCGCCATGGGCCTGTTTTTGGTGGTGCTCGTCGTTGGGTTCATCTACGAATGGAAGAAAGGGGCTTTGGAATGGGATTGAATCAAGATCTGCCCGACACGGTTCAGGGGCGGGGTTTTGTCGTCACCAAGTTCGATCAATTAATCGATTGGGTGCAAGATGGTGCCGTCACCAGATGGGCCCGCGCCGGTTCGATGTGGCCGGTTACCTTTGGTCTGGCCTGCTGTGCTGTCGAGATGATGCATTCCGGCGCCGCCCGCTACGATTTGGACCGGTTCGGGGTGATCTTTCGGCCCACTCCCCGACAATCCGACGTGATGATCGTGGCCGGCACACTTGTTAACAAAATGGCACCCGCCCTGCGCAAGGTCTATGACCAAATGTCGGAACCGCGGTGGGTTATCTCCATGGGGTCCTGCGCAAACGGGGGAGGCTATTACCATTACTCCTATTCGGTTGTTCGCGGCTGCGACCGGATAGTGCCTGTCGACATCTACGTGCCGGGGTGCCCGCCGACCGCCGAGGCACTTTTGTACGGGATCATTCAGCTCCAAAACAAAATACGACGCTCGAACACCATCGACCGGTAGCCGCTTGATGAATGATCGCTACGAATCGCTGGCGGCACGCATTGAAGCGCGCTTTGCAGGCGTGTTGCGTCGCATAGCCTCCAATTGCGATGAATTGGGTTTCGAACTGGATAAATCCCAGCTGCTCGATGTATGCCGCGCCCTGCGGGATGAAAGCGGCTTTGAATTCGAGATGCTGATGGATTTATGTGGGGTTGATTATCTCGACTATGGTAACCGGGAATGGGAGACCGTTGAGGCCACGGAAACCGGCTTCAGTCGCGGCGTTACCCGGGAGGTGATACTGGCCGACAGTGACGAACGCTTTGACCCCGAGCGCTTCGCGGTGGTGTATCACCTGCTTTCCCTGAGCAACAATCTGCGCCTCCGGCTGCGGGTGTTTAGCGGTTCCGACAATCCGCCGGTTGTGCCTTCCGTAGTCGATGTCTGGAATTCGGCGAATTGGTACGAGCGTGAGGCATTCGATCTGTTCGGGATTCTGTTCGATGGGCACCCGGATTTGCGGCGCATACTCACAGACTACGGATTCATCGGCCATCCTTTTCGCAAGGACTTCCCGCTTATCGGTAATGTGGAAGTGCGTTACGACGCCGAGCAGGGTCGGGTTGTCTATCAACCGGTCACTATCGAACCACGCACCTTAGTGCCGAAGGTCATCACGGACGACAATCGCTACGAGCCTGATCTAAAGGACTGATCTTGAACCCACAGGTCTTGGTGGAAATGGATAAGGACTAAGAAACACGGATAAGAATGGCCGAGATCCAGCATTTCACTATGAATTTTGGGCCGCAGCATCCTGCGGCGCACGGGGTGTTGCGCCTGGTCCTGGAAATGGAGGGCGAGGTCATCAGGAAGGCCGACCCGCACATTGGCCTATTACACCGGGGCACCGAAAAACTGGCCGAGAGCAAACCGTATAACCAAACCATTGGGTACATGGATCGGCTGGATTACGTATCGATGATGTGCAACGAGCACGGTTACGTGCTTGCAATAGAAAAGTTGTTGGGTATTGCACCGCCGCTGCGTGCCCAGTACATCCGGGTAATGTTCGACGAGATAACGCGGATTCTGAACCATCTGATGTGGTTAGGCGCGCATGGACTGGATGTCGGTGCGATGACGATTTTCCTGTATTGCTTCCGGGAACGGGAAGACCTGATGGATTGCTACGAGGCAGTCAGTGGTACGCGTATGCACGCCACCTACTACCGTCCCGGTGGTGTGTACCGGGACCTTCCGGATAGCATGCCCAAGTATCAGCCGTCCAAGTGGCATAGCGAGAAAGACGTCCGGCGTTTAAACGAAGCCCGCGAGGGAACTTTGCTGGACTTTATCGAAGCGTTCACGGATCGGTTTCCAGGGTGTGTGGACCAGTACGAAACCTTGTTGACCGACAATCGAATCTGGAAGCAGCGAACGGTCAATATCGGGGTGGTGTCACCGGAGCGAGCCATGCAGTTGGGATTCAGTGGGCCCATGCTGCGCGGTTCTGGCGTGGCATGGGATCTGCGTAAAAAACAACCCTACGCAGTCTACGCTGAGATGGACTTCGATATTCCAATAGGTAAAACCGGTGACTGCTATGACCGGTATCTTGTTCGTGTAGAGGAAATGCGCCAGTCGAATCGGATCGTTCAGCAGTGTATTCGATGGCTACGTGACAATCCCGGACCTGTCATGCTCGATGATTACAAATTGGTACCGCCAAAACGGGTGGATGTGAAGGAGGACATGGAAGCATTGATTCACCATTTCAAATTGTTTACAGAGGGCTACAGTTTGCCGGCTGGTGAGGCCTACGCTGCTATCGAACATCCGAAAGGCGAATTTGGCGTATACCTGGTTTCTGATGGGGCCAACAAACCCTATCGCGTTAAAGTTCGTGCCGCGGGATTTGCGCACTTATCCGCAATGCACGAGATGGTTGAGGGACATATGCTGGCTGATGTTGTTGCGGTAATCGGAACCCAGGACATCGTATTCGGCGAGATTGACCGTTGAGCAGGCATATTTTTGATGGGAGAGGTAGCTGATGCCATCGGGTACCGAACAGACCATATTGTCCGATCAGGTACAGGCCGAGATCGACTGCTGGATCGCCAAATTCCCGCAAGGGCGGCAGCGTTCGGCGGTACTCGCCGCCTTGCATGCCGTGCAGCATGAACATGGTGGATTCGTGACACCGGAGCTGATGGATGCGGTGGCGAACTATCTCGACCTGCCGGCCGTTCAGGTCTACGAGATCGCAACCTTCTA
>JAPUGB010000224.1 GCA_027293165.1 Gammaproteobacteria bacterium | reverse complement strand
TCAACATGATTTCCGGCCCCGTCAGAATCATGCATGGGATAACCGGGCCTAATCTGTCAATTGTGTCAGCCTGCGCGACATCAACGCATTGCATCGGCATTGCTGCACGCACGGTGGCGCACGGCGACGCAGATGTAATGCTGGCCGGCGGCGCGGAATATGCAACAACGCCAATGGCCGTTGGCGGCTTTTGTTCAGCGCGGGCGATGTCGACGAGAAATGACGACCCCGAAGGGGCAAGCCGGCCGTTCGACAAAGACCGGGACGGTTTCGTGTTGAGTGACGGCGCGGGCTGCGTGGTGCTCGAAGAGTATGAGCATGCGAAGGCACGCGGTGCGAACATTTGTGCCGAACTCATCGGTTTCGGGATGAGCGCGGACGCCTATCACATCACGCTGCCGCCTGCAGACGGCGAAGGCGCCCGTAAATGCATGGTCGCGGCAATGAACGATGCCGGTATCGACCCCTCAGAAATCGATTATCTGAATGCGCATGGGACATCGACGCCCGCCGGTGATATCGGCGAGACTGTCGGCATCAAACGGACCTTTGGTGACACAGCGAAAAAGCTTGCCGTGAGTTCAACAAAGTCCACCACAGGGCACTTGCTGGGTGCGGCGGGCGTCGCCGAGGCAATTTTCTCTATTCTCGCTATTCGTGATCAGGTTTTGCCGCCGACGATTAATCTCGAAACACCTGATCCGGAATGCGATCTCGATTACGTGCCGAATACGGCCAGAGATGCAAAAGTACGTACCGTAATTTCAAATTCATTCGGATTCGGCGGCACCAACGGAAGCCTGATTTTTCGAGCATTAGACTGAGTGTATCGCCGTGGCAGCGCGCTCCTTTGATGTGAGCATCGACACCGTTGTTCGTAATCTCGACGTCAGGGTCGATCTGCGCGAGCTGCACCGGCAATTTCCGCAAAAATATCCATTCCTGCTGCAAAGCTCGGCATCGGGCTCTCGCTTGGGCCGCTACGATATTCTGTTCGCGTTGCCGGGCGAACGGCTGGTGCTGGAGAAGCTACACGATATCAGTGGCCCGGGTGCCGCGAAGAGCGATGGATTTCTCGATAGTCTTGATGCCTGGTGGAATTCAGAGCAGACGACCGTCACGAGCCAGCAGCTGCCGTTTTTCGGCGGGTGGTTTCTGTATCTTGGCTATGAGCTCGCTGCCGAAATCGAACCAACGCTGCGACTGTCACCGGACCCCGTATTACCGACAGCGTTTGCGGTGCGTTGTCAGGCAGCAATCATCCATGATCATAAGCACGATAGTTTTCATGTGGTCAGTGAAGACAAACGGGGCAGCCGTCTCCGCGAATTACTGTCGGATGCAGCCAACACGCGCGCAAGCGAAAAAACTTCGGAAAAAGAGACCAGGACCGGCCCGGTAACAAGGGAGGAGCCACCCGAGTCGTTTCTGAACGCTGTCCGGAAAGCGAAAGACTATATTTCGAACGGCGATATTTTTCAGGCTAATTTGTCGCGCCGTTGGTCCACCGAGGTCGATGCAAAACTCAGCAGCGACGCGATATATGCGAAGCTTTGCAATTCAAATCCAGCGCCGTTTGCAGGGCTTGCGTGCTGGGAAGACACGGCCATCGTTTCCTCCTCGCCTGAACGGCTGTTGTCGGTCCAAAACGGCGTTATATCTACTCGGCCGATAGCGGGAACAAGGCCGCGCGGCGTGGACCGCCATCAGGACACGGTGCTGTCGGCAGAGTTGATTTCACACCCGAAAGAGCGGGCCGAACATGTCATGCTGATCGATCTCGAGCGCAATGACCTTGGGCGCGTCTGTAAAGCCGGCACGGTTGAGGTCGACGAGATGATGGTTGTGGAAAGTTATGCGCACGTCCACCACATTGTGTCCAACGTGCGGGGCCTGTTGCGGGAAGACGTGACGCCCGGACAGGCCATCCGCGCAGTTTTTCCCGGTGGCACGATAACGGGATGTCCCAAAGTCCGTTGCATGGAAATCATCGCCGAGTTGGAACAAGGGCCGAGGGGGGCGTATACGGGATCGTTTGGATATCTCAATCGTGATGGCAGTCTCGATCTGAATATATTGATACGTACGATCATCGTGCACGGCAATGGTGCGCACGGCAATTCAGTGGAGTTGCGCGCAGGTTCGGGAATTGTTGCCGATTCGGATCCGCAGGCCGAATTGGCCGAAACGCGTGCCAAAGCCAAAGGCATGATAATGGCTTTGACTTGACGGGCCGCTGGTTCCAAAACGATCTGGAAGTCGACACGGTGCCGATCGGCGATCGTGCCTTGCATTATGGCGATGGTCTGTTTGAAACGATCGCCGTCAGGTCGGGACGACCTCGCTTGTTGGATCTCCACCTCGATCGGCTGGAACTTGGCTGCCACCGACTGAATATCGATAAGCCGCCCATAGCAACGGTACCGGACGGTTTGCAGTTTGCGATCAAGACCGCAGGATTCGACGGTGCTGACTGCACTGCAAAGATTATTCTCAGTCGCGGCGAAGGACGACGCGGCTACGCACCGTCGGAAATGACACAGCCGGTACTACGGATCGGAATTTTCGAGCGGACTTCTTATCCGGTTCAGTACTACCGTGACGGGATTATCGTCAGTCTTAGTAAAGGAAGACTTGCCCGGCAACCGCAACTGGCAGGCATCAAGACGCTCAACCGGCTGGAACAGGTCCTGGCGGCAGCCGAACACGCTGAACCCGGGTGCACGGAGCGCCTGATGATGGACACGGAAGGTAACCTGATCTGCGGTACCATGAGCAACGTGTTCCTGGTCTTTGGTTCTAGCGTCTTGACGCCGGCGATTACGCATGCGGGAATTTGTGGTGTTATGCGCCATCATTTGCTGCGAACTGCAGACAGATTAAGGATTGATTATGAGGCAGCCAGGATTCAGCCTGACATGTTGCAGCAAGCGGATGAAGTTTTCGTCACCAACAGCCAGATCGGGCTCTGGCCGGTACGGGCGTGCGGGAAGCTTCGGTGGCGGCCCGGACCCGTGACCCGCCGGCTGATGGCTGGTCTTGAACAAGCCGGTATCGGCGAGTGCCGCTTATGAAGCCGTCGGTCCGGCTCCTGATCATCCTGCTTGTTGCAGCCGTCCTGGGCACCGGCTTCAGCCTTTGGCAGGTCAATCGCGTCCTTGGCTCACCCCTGCAGGTGCCCGAGGGCGGCGTCGTGTTTGAAATCCACTCCGGTTCGGCACTTGCGACGATCGGCGACGAGCTCGCGGAACAGGGTATTTTGAGAAATCCGCAAGTCTTCCGCTGGTATGCGCAGTTGACGCGGCGTGCAGGTTCAATCAGGGCAGGCGAGTACCGGATCCATGCCGGCAGTACGCCCCGCGATCTGCTCGACAAGTTTGTGTCCGGCGATGTACAACTTCATTCCTTTACGGCCGTCGAGGGATGGACATACCGTGAACTGATACAGGCACTGGCAGCGCACCCTGCCATCGAGCATAGCGTGACGGTCGAGGACTGGCCGCGGTTGCTTGAGTCATTCGTGACATCAGCCACACATCCCGAAGGGTTGTTCCTGCCCGAGACCTACCGGTTTCCAAAACGCACCAAGGATA
>JAPUGB010000223.1 GCA_027293165.1 Gammaproteobacteria bacterium | reverse complement strand
GGCTGCCGGAAGGTGTAGAGTGCCGCCCCGGCGGAGCCGCCGCGGATAAACCACGTCTCCAAGCCGGTGGCCGGGGGATCATCGAACGATCCTGTCTCCCAGACCAGATCGCCGTGGCCGCCGATCAGATGCGGACGGGTATCGCGATTGGCCTGGGCGTGGATAAACAACACGGTTTCCCCGACCCTTGCGGACAGCGCGTTGTCGCCCGTCAACGCACCAACCCGGCCGTTGAACACCACATGGCTCGGCGTCAGCGTCTTCATCTTCTGCAGGGTGTCGTCCAACGATTCGAGCAAGCCCTCATAGCGCTTGAAGTTACCGCTTTCGTCTGTCGGCACGTAAAAGTCCTGCTCACCGATGTAGTAGGCGCGGTCGTAGCGCACCGGATTGCCTAGGCGGTCTTTCAAGCCATCCCGGGGCAATACCATCAAGGCGCCGTTCATTCCGGAAACCACGTGCCACGGCACCATGATGCCGCCCGGAGCGCAATGGTAGACGAATACGCCGGGCTTGGTCGCACGAAACCGCAGAACCGCCTTTTCACCCGGCTGAACGTGGGTGAGCGCGCCGCCGCCCATGGCGCCGGTCGCGGCGTGGAAATCGATGTTGTGCTCGAGGCTGCTAGCCTCCGGATTTTCCAGGGTCAGCTCGATGTAGTCGCCCTGATGGGCGACGATCAACGGCCCAGGGACGGAACCGTTGAATGTCATCGCCTGAATTTCCGTGCCGTCGTCGTCGATCACCATGGTCTTCTCTTCGATCACCAAGCGCACCTGGACGACCTTCGGCGCGCCGGTCGCCACCTGGTCATGGTCGGGAACGAAGGGCGGTGGGACCAGTCGCTGATGCACGCGTTCCAAAAGGTCCACATTCATTGGGGCGTCATTTCCGGTCTTCGCTGCGAGTTTCGGGGCCCCTCGCATGGCCGGACCTCCGCGCACGCTGTGCGGGCTCGCCGAGGCGATCATGGCGCCGCCGAACATCGTCGCCGCGCCAATTCCGGAGGCTGTGGTAAGCATCTCTCGTCGCGATATTCCAGGCATGTTCAATCTCCTACATCAATGTTGTTCGCATGCAATGTGCTGTGTAAGCGTGTTCGCAGGAGGTCGCATTGATCTAGATCAATTTTTGGCGTCTGAACCGAATCGCTTGTACGGATACGAACTGATTCGCGCGCACCGCAGTCACTGATCGCCAAGTCGCGGCTTGGCTAGGCCCCTCAGCAGGCATTTTCGAGGCGGATATCCATGCAGGGGGAACCCGAGCCGAATTCGAATTCTGGCGCAAGCGCCTACGTCCGCAACACACAAGGGTTGTTGGATGCCTGCCTGCCGTGGCGGGTGGTTTCGGCGCTTGGCCGAGGTGGTTACCAGGCCGACCACGTTTTCGCCCGGGTATGAGCCAGATCACAGTTTCTTCGCCCGGGTGTGAACCAGTTCACAGTTCCTGGGTCGGCTTCGGGTCTATACCGACGGACGCACGGCGTTAGCCGCGCAACATGATCACAGCTAAAAAGGGGAATAACCATGCATCGCGTGACACCAAATCTGCCCGAATCCTTCGACCGTCAGGGAAAAAGCGATCAACACCCATTCCTGACGAAACTCCCCTTTACCCCGCAAAATCTTCCCAATAAATTCGCCGGACCCGTTATGCGGCGCTGCCGCGATGCCGGCAATGCCCTGTTTCACAAGCAGCCGGTAGTATTGAGTCATCGATTCAAGCACCTGATCGATGCGGATGTTTCGTGGCGCTAAGGCCGGTGGATAATCCGGCATAACCCAGCGTCTTCGCAACCGGCCGGTGGCGCAGGGGAAATGTCCCCCGGCCCGGATACCGCATATCACTTGGCGGCCCCGGGCCGAGGCCCGCATGCGCCCGCCCAGGGGATCGAACGGCGGCTCGGTGACTCGGACCGCCGGTCGGCTTCCCACGGGTGTATCTCTGGCTGATGCACGAGTTGCCGCCGGTAGGCGAGCGCCCGGCCGTTGCCGACCAACCAAGCACCTAGGTCTTCGCCTTGAACCCGCCAGACCGCGACAACACGCCCGTAGCGGTCCCGGCCGCGTTCATGGCAGGTGGCGGGCCGGCGCTCGATCAGATCCGCCAGGACATTCGCCGCAACCTTCCCGCACCGCCACCGCTTGCCACCGATGTAGCAATGCTGCCCGCTCTGGGGCGCGTCGATGCCGTGCAGCCTGATCCGGGTGCCGTGGATTTCGAGGGTGTCGCCGTCGATCACCGACGCCTGGCCGGTCATGTCGCAGAGCGCGACAGCTGGTTACAGGGCGATCACGACGGCGAGGGTGCGGAGCACCGCGATCGGCCCCGTTTCACGGGAGCGTCCTTTATCCGCAAGCTAATGAACGGCCCGGGTCAGCACAACTGGTCCCTTGCAGGATCTTCCAGAATAACTTCCAACAAAACTATTATCTTTAAATCGTCCGGTCAAATCATATTGACGATCTCCGGACCAGTTTATAATAGTGACTTTGGCTTCTAATCTTCCTTCGCTGTCGGTGAGACCAGAATATTTAAACGTGTGGCTGAAGTGATTGCCATTTAGTGTGAATACATTATTCGTTATCTGTGCCTTTACCGGATATTTTCTACCCGTATTGCAACCTGTAAAGTGGCCAGTCCATTCACCGTCCCACCTCTGCCGCACTTCGGTACGCGAGACTTCGGGCTGCCGTGGAGGTATTAGAGCGACTTTCGTTTTTTCCGCTCGCTCGCGCCCTTCC
>JAPUGB010000222.1 GCA_027293165.1 Gammaproteobacteria bacterium | reverse complement strand
TTCCCCGAAGATGAACTGACGGTGTTCGAAATCGATCATCCGGACACCCAACGCTGGAAGCTCGGTCGGCTCGATGCCGCCGGCGTCACACCCCCGGCGAATGTTCATTATCTGCCGGTCGATTTCGAGAAGCAGTCACTGGCCGAAGGCCTGGAGTCCGGTGGTTTTGACTCTGCCTCGCCCGCCTTTTTCTCGTGGTTAGGGGTCACCTATTACCTGCATATGGATGCAGTCCTCCAAACCTTCAAGATTGTTGGCAACATGGCGGCATCCAGCCAACTGGTATTCGATTTTGTGGTTGACGATTCGGTCCTCAGCGAATCCGAACAAGCCGGCGTAGCCAGAGTTTCGAGTGTCGTCAAGGGCTATGGTGAGCCATGGCTCAGCCGCTTTGCTCCAACTACGCTGCAGGAAACACTACGGGACCTCGGTTTCAGCAGCACGCGCTACGTCAGTGCCAGCGAAACGCATGAAATGTATTTTGCGAGCCGGTCCGACGGCCTGTTTGCCCACGCGGCGCTTCAATTGATGTCAGCCACCGTATGAGGCAGCGGAACAATTCCGCGCCCAGGTTTTCGGTTTATTTGCGACCGATATTCATAGCGATCCTTTGCCTTGCAGCGCTGACTTTCGAGACCTTTGCGGCGACCCAACCCGCAGCGGTGCAGGAAGCAGTTGCCCCGACCGTACTGATTACCGGATCCAGCCGGGGAATCGGCCTGGAATTCGCCCGGCAATACGCACGCCGGGGGTGGACCGTGATCGCCACCTGTCGGAGTCCGGATAAGGCGTTGGGGTTGCAGGAAATCGCGCGGGACTACTCGAATGTCACTATCGACCAGTTGGATGTGACTGACCATGACATGATTGATGCGCTGGCCGACAAATACAGCGGAACCCCGATCGATATCCTGCTGAACAACGCTGGAATCAACCCGTCGCCCTCGGACCAGATGCTCGGATCCATCGACTATGACCTGTTTCGCACGATTCTGGAGACCAACACGATCGGGCCGATGAAAATGGCGGAAGCGTTTATGGAGAACGTCAGGGCCAGCGAGCAGAAGAAAATCATGACCTTGTCGAGTGGAATGGGATCGATCGAAAATTCACCCCGCTTCCGCGGCGTGACCGGTCCATACCGCGTCAGTAAAGCCGGCGTAAACATGGCGATGCGGGTAGTGTATGCGTCTGTCGGCCGGCGGGGAGTCATCGTGGGTATTCTCGACCCGGGTCTCGTCGATACCGATCAGGCTAAAACCGTGCCGCTGGACAAAATGCCACCGGAGGTCTCTGTCGCCGCGATGATCGAGGTGATAGATAACTTCGATAGCGAAAATTCAGGGAGCTTCATCCAATACGATGGCAAAGCGGTGCCATGGTAGTGAGAAATCGATTTCACTAGCGCCGCGGCGCGAATTCAAACGGGGAGTAGTGCATGTCGGAAGAAAACCAAGTCCTGGCGGAGGTCGAGAAGGCCAACGAGGCCATTGTTATTGCGTTTAATGAAGCCTGGTCGAACAGGGATACCGATACGTTGTTGACCCTGGTGGCAGACGACGTCACCTGGATGGTCTACGACGGCGGTCCGGTCTATTCGGGTCCGGATGAGGTGGAAGCGGCAGCCCGTCCGTTTTTGGCCAAATTCGAGCGGGTCGATTTCAAGATCCTGCGTACGAAGGTGATGGGAATGGTAACGATGCACGAGCGAACCGAAGACTATTATGCGCCCGGCGGCGAACTGGACACGCATTGGCATGTTACCGGCCTGCTAGTCATCAAAGATGGCAAAATCGTGATCTGGCGTGATTACGGTATTCCCGGTGCAAAGTCGATAACTGGGCCGACGGTCACTCAAAAATAATTCGAGCGGCACGCCAAACGAATAGTTTGACTGCGCAAGAGCCAGAACGCTCCGGCTTCCGGTAAAGACAAGGGGGGAACAATGAAAAACACGATAAAAGCAGCCAGTGTGGCGGCATTTTTAATCACACTCGCGTTTCTGATTCACAATTTCAATGCTTCCTACTACGAGCCGGTCGTCCTGGGTTTTGAGAAACCCACGGACTACGCAGACATGGCGAAGATTGCAAATGCCAACTGGTCGTTTGCATTCACGTCCAGCGGTATTGCTCATATCGTTACCGGCTTTGCGATGATCTTTTTGGGGCTTGGGCTGATGGCGGTATTCCGGAACTTCAGTGTGGCAGCCGCACGCTTGATCGTCGTATCGGCATTCATTTCCGGGCTCGGTTTCTTGCTGACCGGGATCTCGGATATTCCAGGCACTTACTATGGAGACATCCTCAGCCAGCAGAATCCGGACTACAGCGTCAATATCCTGTTGATGAAGTCGATGTTCCGCGGCGCTATCAATACCATGGCTATCGTTGGTCTGAGCTGGTTTGCCGGACAGGTGGCCTGGTGTTCGTGGAAGTCCGGGCTATTCAACAAGTGGTTTGCCGCGTACGGTTATTTGAATGTGCTGCCCGGGCTTGGTGCACTGGTCATACCCTTTATAGGTTTCGCCTACCTGCGAATCGCCCCTCTGTGGATGTTGTGGCTGGGGATCCTGCTGTGGAAGCAGTCGACCGCCGATAAAAGCGCTGCCGCCAGCTCGGTGGCCAGCTGAAGCAGCCGCACCGATTAGCGAAGCCTGATATCCGGATCCGGCGATGCGTCTGAAATGAGCTGCGTGGCCTGAGTGGTGGCTCGTTCGCAGTCAGGTATGGAAGAAGCAACTCCGGCCAGTTCGTGCAATCCAAGCTGCTTGCCGTCGCGGCGTGCGACGGCAGCATTATTAAGCTCCGCGCATGCGTCCATCATGCGATCGTCCGCGTCCACGATGCCGTTGTAGCGATCGATCTGATCCGGATCGGACTCCAGGTCATCGAGGGCGTAGGCGATTCTGGTTACGGCATCGTTATGCATCTCAAAAACCTGCCGCGCATAGTCACGAAATTCCTGACTGTTCGCTCGCATGCGGTCACCGTTCGCGGCAGTTATGTAGGGGGCACAGGCCGCAAGCACCAGTATGCCGGCCACAACCGCACCAGAGCTTGCGAATCGACGGCGATTTCCTGCGGCATCGGTCACGAGAACCTGTGCACCTGATCGGTCCCTTTCAGCCGCTGCGAGCTGAGCCGCAGCCGGCGGTCGTGTACAATCCAGTTTCACTACGTTCGCTCAGTCACTGCCCGGGCCCAATAGTCTTTATACTAAGAAACTTTTCGGCCCAAAGCTTCTCATAGAATATAGAAAGGGATTTCATTGGTTACACCAGCTGACAGCATCGATTTCGACCCGGCATTGCATGAAGCGCTGATCGCGGCCCAACTCTGGCTCGAAGAACAGCAGCTTGACGACGGATCGTGGGCGGGGATTCTGGAATCCAATGCCTGCATAGAGGCGGAATGGTTGCTGGCATTCCACCTGCTGGGCTACGAGTTTCCGGACAGTGGCGGCCTGATCCGCGGCATCCTCGATCGCCAGCGACAAGATGGATCCTGGGAGACCTACCACGACGCCGCCGATGGCGATATCAACGCGACGGTTGAATGCTACGCCGCTTTGCGGGCGTCCGGGTTTGACGCCGCGGATGAACGCCTGGAGCGAGCCCGCGCGTGGATCGTTGGCCACGGTGGCTTGTCGAACACGCGAGTTTTCACGCGATATTGGCTGGCCATGCTCGGTGAGTGGCCGTGGGAGCAGACCCCGAACCTGCCCCCGGAAGTCATTCATATCCCATCCTGGTTTCCGGTCAACATCTATTCGCTGGCTTGCTGGGCGAGGGCGACGCTGGTGCCACTGTGCGTGCTGTCAGCCCGTCGCTTCGCCAAGCCATTGCCCGAGGACCGCCGCCTGGATGAGCTGTTTCCGGATGGACGGCAGGCGATGGACTACCGCTTGCCCAAGCGCACGGGCATTTTCTCATGGGGCAGATTTTTTCTGGTCGCGGACCGGGTGCTCAACATTTACCAGAGGCTCGGGATCACTCTCGGGCGGGCCTCGTCGATACAGCGGTGCCTGGAATGGATTGTCCAGCACCAGGATGCTGACGGCGCCTGGGGTGGAATTCAGCCACCATGGATCTATGGGTTACTGGCGTTGCATGCCGAAGGTTACCCGCTGACGCAGCCGACGATGCAAAAGGGGCTGGCGGCCTTGGATACGCACTGGTCGTACAAGCGGGGCAACGGGACCCGCATCCAGGCCAGCGAATCCTCGGTCTGGGACACAATCTTGTCACTGCTGGCTATGCTCGACTCCGGCCGGGATTATTCTGACTCTGCCTCCATACAACGCGCCGTGTCGTGGGTGCTCGATCAACAGGTACTGGTTCCGGGCGATTGGTCGGTCAACGTCAAGGGCGTCCAACCGGGCGGTTGGGCATTCGAGCGGGCTAATGTCCATTATCCCGACGTCGATGATACTGCGGTGGCGCTGCTGGTCTTGGCGCGCCTGAGAGGACAGTTTGAAGACCCGGAGCGATTGGATCGGGCGATCGAGCGGGGCGCGGACTGGATGATTGGCATGCAGTCCAGCAATGGTGGCTGGGCCGCTTTCGACAAAGATAACGATCTGGACATCATCACGAGCATACCGTTTTGTGATTTCGGTGAGGCATTGGATCCGCCGAGTGCCGATGTCACGGCGCATGCGCTGGAAGCACTGGGCGCGCTTGGCAGGGACTCCAACGATCCGGTGATCAAGCGCGGTCTACGCTTCCTGTACTCAGAGCAGGAACCATCGGGAAGCTGGTTCGGTCGCTGGGGTGTCAATCATATCTACGGAACCGCGGCTGTCCTGACGGCCTTGCGGGCCGTAGGCGAAGACATGAACTCGGAACCAGTGCGCCGTGCAGTCGTGTGGCTGGCATCGTTACAGAATCGCGACGGTGGATGGGGGGAAAGTTGTGCCTCCTATATGGACACCGCGTCTATGGGTAAGGGTAGCAGCACCGCGTCGCAGACCGGCTGGGCTCTAATGGCACTGCTCGCAGCCGATTGCGACGCGTTTCAGCAGCACGTGCGCCAAGGAGTTAAATACCTGACGAGCGCGCAGTCCGACGGGACCTGGCACGAGCCGGAGTACACGGGCACCGGGTTTCCCGGATACGGAGTCGGCGCGAGGACCAACCTGGATAAGCGGGACCTGGAAGGGCGCCTTGGGCAGGGCAGGGAACTGCAACGCGGGTTCATGATCAATTACAACATGTACCGCCACTACTTCCCGTTGATGGCGCTGGGACGGGCGCGGGACAACGTATTGCCAGGCGATGATGCAGATGTTGCTGGCCGATGCAAATCTTCCTAATACAAAGCGGCTCATTTATAGTGGCCTTGGTCCGGGGCCGGACGGCAGTCCCAAATCGTGAGGTAGCGTGTGCAAATTAGGAAGCTCGCAGATGGGCAATGACCAGGTTGGCATTAGCGGGTTTGCAGCGTATCTGCCCCCTTATCGGGTCGATTTACAGGATTGGTGCGAGTGGACCGGGAACGATTGGGACAAGATCCGCAACGTGGTTGGCACTGGCTTTCGGATGTTGGGACCGGCGCAGAGTGTCTACACGCTGGCAGCAACAGCCACACTGAGGCTCATAGACCAATACGATATTGATCCACAGCGCATACGGTTTCTTAGTCTGGGAACCGAGTCGAGTACGGATAACTCCGCCGGTGCAGTCATCGTCAAAGGGATGCTTGACGACGCTCTGCGGCAGCGCGGCCAGCAACCGATAAGCCGAAATTGCGAGGTGCAGGAAGTCAAGCACGCCTGCCTCGGCGGTGTCTATGCAATGAAAAATGCATTGCGGTTCCTGGCTCTGGAGCCACGGGATTCGGTGGCGATCGTGGTGAGCGCGGATATCGCGAAATATGATTTGGGGAGTTCCGGGGAGTCGACTCAGGGCGCGGGTGCGGTGGCTATGCTCCTTGAAAGGAGTCCGCGCCTATTGGAAGTCGATCTTGCAGCATGTGGTAGCGCATCTGATTATCGCGCCGTTGATTTTCGTAAACCGATGACGCGTCCAGCCAACGGTAACGGCAGCATAAAATTTTACGACACGCCAGTTTTCAACGGGAAATACTCGACGAGTTGCTATCTCGACGAAACGGTTCATGCCCTCAGAGACATGGAATCCAAGCTCGCGCGAGATCCCGCGGATTATTACGGTGCGTTGCGGGCCGTATTCATGCACAGGCCGTATCAGCAGATGCCGATTAATTCCTGGG
>JAPUGB010000221.1 GCA_027293165.1 Gammaproteobacteria bacterium | reverse complement strand
TTTCACCAACCAACCCTACGGTCTTGCCCGCCGCTATTTGCAGGCTGATCCCGTCCACCGCCCGAACCTGATTGACGACACGACGAAGCAGGCCCGCTCGCACCGGAAAATACTTTTTCAAATGTTCGACCCGCAACAGCGAATTGCTGTCGCGCGTACGTATAGATTCCGCTGCGATGTTCACTGCTGGACGTCAATCGGATTGAAACAAGCGACAGCCGTCTGACCGCCAGCGCCATCGTTCAGCTGCGGTCGCGACTCTATGCAAATAGCGCCGGCCCGACCACAGCGATCGGCAAAGCGGCAGCCTGCCGGTAGCTGCAGCAAATCCGGAACCATACCTTCGATCACCGGCAACTTCCCGAGCCGGTCATCGCGGATACGTGGTATTGAATTCAGCAAACCAGCCGTGTACGGATGCCTCGGTTGCTCGAACAGCGGTTCGATCGAACCGTTTTCGACGACACTACCGCAGTACATAACGATCGCACGGCTGCATACTTCAGCGACGACCCCGAGATCATGGGTTATCAAGATAACGGCCATCTGAAACTCTTCCTGCAGGCTAACGATCTGATCGAGCACCTGTGCTTGCGTGGTCACATCGAGTGCGGTCGTCGGCTCATCCGCAATCAGCAGTTCTGGTCCACAGGACAGCGCCATCGCGATCATGACGCGCTGACGCATGCCACCCGATAGTTGGTGGGGGTACTCGTCGATGCGTACAGCGGGATCGGGAATGCCAACCTTGTCTAGCATTTCAATCGCAGCTGTTCTCGCCTGCCGGCGGGTCATTTTTTCATGATCCCGCAGCACGTCGACCATCTGATTGCCGATTGTGAATACCGGGTTGAGTGCAGTCATCGGCTCCTGAAAGATCATCGATATCCGGCTTCCCCTGATGTCGCGCATCTGCCTGGTGTCGAGTTGCAGCAGGTCCTGACCCCTAAATTCGATCTGTCCCGCTGCAATTCGTCCCGGCGGGCAGGGGACAAGTCTCAGTATGGACAGGCCGGTCACTGTTTTACCGCAACCGGACTCACCCACCAACCCAACGGTTTCGCCCGCATGCACGTCAAAGCTGACGCCGTCGACTGCCCGCACGACGCCTTGTTCGGTTGCAAACTCGACCCGAAGGTCACGAATGCTCAGCAGTATTTCGCTGCCATCAGACATCCGGTTTCCATGTATCGGCGGTGATCTTTCTCTCATCCGGACACCGTGCGCGGATCCAGCGCATCCTGCAGCGCGTCAGAGAACATGTTGAAGGCCATAACCAGGCCGAACATCAGCACAGACGCAGCCAGAAAGTTATTGAAAAAGCCGGCCAGTACCTCGAATGTACTCTCGGCGATCATCAGTCCCCAGCTGATGCCGTCTTGCACCCCGATGCCCAGAAAACTTAGGATGACCTCGGACTTGATTGCTGCAACGAATGTAATCGTTGCCTGCACCAGAAGAATATGAAATGTGTTGGGTAAGATATGGCGAAAGATAATCGTCAACTGATTAACGCCAGTCGCACGAGCAGCCTCGACGAAATCGAGGCTCTTCAGTTTGATGACCTCGCCGCGGACGAGTCGCGAGGTCCCGATCCAGAATGTCGAGATCATTGCGATATGCATCGCGTACGGATTGCCCTCTAAAGAGAATGCAATCGCTGCAACCAGAAGATAAAACGGTATTGAATCGAGTACGCCCATCAGCCAGATAATAATTTCGTCGATCCAGCTCCCGCTGAAAAATCCGGCCATGGCACCGAGCACGGCGCCTAGCACAGTCGCCAGTACCGCGACGACCAGACCAACTTCAAACGCGGTCTTGGTGCTGAACACCGCGCGTTCGAAGATATCCTGGCCGATGATGTTGGTGCCCAGCCAATGCTCGGCGGAGATCGGCGCCCACTTGGCGCCACTGACATCGGCCCAGCTGGTACCCCATACACCAGTCCACACTCCCAGCGCGATCAAGGCGTAGGCCGTTACGACGGCTAACGACCACATGCCGGCGCGATCGCGCCGAAATTTCAAAAACGCCTTGCCCCACAAGGAATCGCCGAAGACACTCGAATCGAGTTCTGAGCCATTCGCGGTGAGGTCTGCAACACCGTTGCTCATGTCAATGACACCCGCGGATCAACTGCCCTGTACAGGATGTCAGTCAGCAATTGCGCCAACACAAACAACGCCGCAGTCAGACCAACAACGGCTTTCAGGACTGGCTGATCGCCGCTAGTGATCGCGTCGAAGGTCACTTTGCCGACACCCGGAATGCCGAAGTAGCTTTCGATCAGCAAACTACCGCTGATTACGACGAAAGGAATCGAAAATACCACGCGGGTAATGATCGGTATCATGCTGTTCTTCAGGATATTTTTGTAAAACAGCCGCGCTGGCGGTGTACCAAACGCTTTTGCGGTGCGCACGTGGTCGCGCGTCATTTCCTCGACAATTACGGCTCTGTAAAAACGCGTGTTGTAACCGAGCGCTACAAACACGGTGGCCAGCGTCGGCACTGTAACGTAGCTGAGATAATCGCCGAACGAGTGTACATTCCAACCGCGCACCGGAAACAGACCCAACCCGAAGTTCGATGAAAAAATGATCTGAAACGCAATAATCGCAATCAGGAAACTGATGCTCATCCCGACGGCCGAAGCACCCATGATGAACTTGTCTGCCCAGCTCCCACGGTGATAGGCAGCTATTAGCGCAAACAAGACTCCCAGCAGGTTCCCGAGCACGAAGCCCGGTGTAATCAGTGCAATGGAGACCGGGATCGTTCGCGCCAGCAGGCTGCTGACCAGTTCGCCACTCGACTCCGAGCTGCCGAAATTCAGCGTGGCGATTTCCTGGACGTATAAGGCGTAGCGCGTCAGGAAAGGCTGGTCATAGCCCAGCTCTCGACGCACCTCTTCGATCTGCTCCGGCGTCGGGTTCTTGCCGAGCAACTCATAGGTTTTGTCCGGGCCGAAATAGACCATCAGCAGGAAGCTAATGAACGTCACCCCAAGCACCAGGGGGATACCGGCGATCAGCTTACGTACCGAGTACTGCAGAATTTCCACAACTACTCCAGAGTCTCAGCTTGGCCGGGATCACCCGTGTCGACGTCGACATAACGAAGAAAGAACCCGCCTACAATCGACGAGTCAGGCATTGCGATAATATTCTTGTGCCAAAGCATAATCTGCACGCGCGACATGCCGGAAATGGTTATGCAATCGTCGATCAGGATTTGATTCATGCGCCGGTAAATCGCCGTGCGTTCCGGCGATGGCAACATCACCGAGGCCCTTTCGTAGAGCGCGTCATATTCGGGATTCGAGTAGTTCGCATCGTTGGAACCAGGGGAGCCGTTCGGGCCGTAGAAAAGCTGCAAAGTGTTCTCCGCATCCGGAAAGTCGAGCAACCAACCTTTGCCGTTAAATGGCAACTCGCTGCGCGACCAGGCCCGGGTAATGTCACCGAACGTCGCGTAACGTTTCAGCACGATTTTCTCCGGTGGATACCCGATGATTTTCATCCAGGCGCGGAATTGCTCGTAGAACAACCTGCTCTTGACGCTCGAGACCGTGCCGTATATCAAGACCGGCAGATTCTCCGGTGTCCAGCCACCTTCGGCGAGCAGCTGCCGGGCTCCCTCGGGGTCGTAGCGGATGCTGTCGTCGGACATGTCCGCATTGAATTCCGGCACCGCGGGCGGTATCACGCCCGGAAACACTCGGGCGATACCCATGTAAAAACTTTCGTTTCGTTGACTCCAATCAAATCCCTTGCGTACGGCGCAACGCAGCAGCCGGTTGCGACGTTCGCGTCGCGAGTCCGGGTTGTAACCGAATTCTTCGAACATCATATTGAAGCTCGTAAACACGAAACCGGCCTCGAGGCCCGTGCGCATATGGTATTTCCGGGCGTACTCATCTTTCAGCGTCACCGGGTCTTTCGATTCAAGTACAAGATCAACCTGCTCATCAGGTAGACCCGCATACTGTATTTCGTCACCCTTGGTGAACGAGCTCCAGCGTGCCGAGCCCTCCGGGATAAAGTCAATCTCCAACCGGTCAAGGAAAGGTGGTGCGCGGCCATCGATACGTTCGACACCCGTAAAACTCTGGGTTGGTGGGTCGTAACCCTCGTACCATATATCCACCGGCTCACTCCGAAACCGTGGATTCCGGGCAAACACCACCTTGGCCGTATTGAAACTCAGGATTTTGAACGGCCCGGAACCGACCGGCCGGATCGCGAACTCACGACCGTAACTTTCCACCGCTTCGCGCGGGACAAGTGCCGAGTAGCCCATGGCGAGCGTGTAGACGAGCTGCGGGTAGGGGCGGGTCAATCGAATCTGCACGGTATAGCGGTCTAGTGCCTGCAGCCCTTCCGCTGCCTCAGCATAGTCCGATCCTGCAGCCTTCCATTCATTCAGACCGGCAATGCGCCCCTGCCATAACCACGCACCCTGGGGCCGCATGGCCGGGTCGAAGTGCCGCTTGATGGAGTAGACGAAATCGGCTGCCGTCACCTCCCGACCAATGCCATCTGGGAATGCCGGATCATCTATGAAGTGCACGCCCGGCTTCAGGCGTATCGTATAGGTTAGTTTGTCTTCCGAAATCTCGGGTAGCTCTGTTGCAAGGTTCGGCTTCAGTCGATAGGGACGCGCCAGGTACTTGTATGAATACAGCGTATCGAACGCGTTCACCACGACAAAGTTTGCATAGACGCTCCGCGTCTGCACCGGATCCAGGCTGGTCGGGGCTCCCCCCATCGAATAACGGAACACTTTGATATCCGATGCAGTGGTCGCCTCGGGGGTCGAGCTATCGCGGCCATCGCAACCGACTAAGCACGCGACAGCCAGAGCGATAACCACAAAGGACCGACCGGGTCTACCGCGGATAGCAACGGTGCATTGTTGCGCTGGCGCCTGCATATCACACTACGTCAAAGATTCCGGGTGTTCAGATACGCCAGCTCCGAAATGGCGCTCCAGCGCACGGCGCGGCCACGGTAGGCTGAAAAAGACTCGTAGACTCTCGCCACGTCGGGGTACGCGGCCACCATGTCCGCGAGAACCTCGCCAGTGTAGCGGCGCAGTTCGCGTAGAACTTCGTCCGGGAATGGCCGAATCTCGACGTCTTCATCCTCTTCCAGCAGTGCCAGCGAGTTGGCGTTGCGGGCGAAAAACTCCGCCATCATCTGATCGTTCAGCGCGCTGCAGGCCAGTTCCACTATGGTCTGCAGATCCGGCGGCAGGCTCGCCCATGCGTCCTGGTTCACAATGCATTCCAGCAAAGGGCCTGGCTCCTGCCAGCCCGGATAGTAGTAGTACTGAGCCGCATCCTGCAAACCCAACGCCATGTCATTGTACGGGCCAACCCATTCCGCCGCGTCAATGCTACCGGTTTGTAGCGCCGTAAAAATTTCCGAAGCCGGCAAGGTCACCGGAGTTCCACCGGCCCGTTTAAGCACCTCGCCACCGATTCCGGGGCTGCGCATTTTTAGCCCCCGCAAGTCGTCTACGCTGGTGATCGGTTTGTTGAACCAGCCACCCATCTGCACACCTGTGTTACCGGCCGGAAACGGTACGAGATTAAACTGCGGCCGCGCGTAAAGCTCACGATAGAGATCAAGCCCGCCCCCGTAATACATCCAACCGTTCATTTCCAGCACGTTCATTCCGAACGGGATCGCCGTAAAAAACTGACTGGCCGGGGTTTTGTTTTTCCAGTAGTAGGCCGCGCCGTGACCGATTTCGACTGTGCCCTGTGACACTGCATCAAATACTTCGAATGCCGGCACGAGTTCGTTAGCTGCATAGACCTTAATGCGCAGCCGCCCGGCCGATGCCGCCTCGATGTTTTTTACCAGCTGATTCACACCAGAACCCATGCCCGGGAAATTCGGCGGCCAGGTTGTCACCATCTTCCACTCGAACCGTTTGCCGGACGGGACGGTGCCGGTACTGGCCGGCTTCCTGGCGCAGGCGGCCAGAGCCAATGCGCCGGCGCCCGCCCCTGCAATCAATGCTCTTCGTTTCACAGCCACCTCCGGGCAACAAGGAACGCGCCATCTTAGTCTGCGCCATTCCCGTTTCCAATTGCGTACACCC
>JAPUGB010000220.1 GCA_027293165.1 Gammaproteobacteria bacterium | reverse complement strand
CCGAAATTCTGGTCGTTGGGTTCGCCGAGGATGGCAGCGTTATTCAGCAACACATCGATCGGGACGTCGCTGAGCTTGTCAGCGAGGCTATCGATCATGTCGTGATCGAGCACATCGAGCTGCTCAATCCGCAGATTCGGATGCTTGGCGGCAATTGCCTTGAGATCGTCCGCGGCCTCCGGCCGCCGGGCTGTGCCAATAACATTCCAGCCTCGTTGCGCGTAATTGCGGGCCAGTTCGAGCCCGATGCCACGGTTCGAACCGGTGATCAGCACAGTCGGCTGGTCCGGATCGAGCGTCACGGGGACGACCGGAGTCGGCGTCTGCTGTTCGCAGCCGGCGACGAATACGGTGCACAACAGTGCAGCCAGTACACTGGGCCGCGCCCAATTGGGCGCAGTGACTCGGTTAATTCTAGATTGCATAGCGTACCCCCCGCAGATAGATGTGATCGCCTGCCCGGGACGTCCGCGCAGGCCTTGATTGAGATCATCGTGGGCCAGCCCAATGCGTTAGTCCAACCCGGCGATGCCGGAGGCGGCGCCAGCGATCAGGTCACGGCGGCTGATGGAATTTGTTTCCGTGCCAGAGCCCTTTTTCGTCATGTTGTTTCCCCAAATCAGATGTCGCGTCCGAGCTGAATTATAATTGCGGCGGTGGCGACGCCGAGGAGCGGGGGGCTCGGTGGCCGGTCTCCGGTCGGGTGCGCCGATGCGATCATTCCTCGAGTTGATGGTAGTACAGCTGCATGACCTCAATAATTTCCCGTAGAAACTTCGTTGGAACCCTGTCGGCATCGGCGGTGGCACCTTATCTGGCTGGCTGCGGCCGTTCCGGGGATGAATGGCCAAAGGTGCCGGAAGGCGTGCCCATCGGACCGTTTGGAGTGGACTCGACCGCGGAGGAAGTGACGGCCGGCATTGATCTGACCGGCCGGACTGCGGTCGTCACCGGCGCGAACTCGGGCATCGGCCACGAGACCATGCGTGTATTGGCGCTGCGCGGCGCCCATGTGATCGGCACCGGCAGGACCATGGAAAAGGCTCGCACCGCCTGCGACAGCGTCGACGGTCGCACCACGCCGGTGGTACTGGAACTGACGGATTTCGATTCCGTAGTTGCCTGCGTCGAGCAGATTCAGGAGCTGGGTGTGCCGATCGACATGCTGATCTGTAACGCCGGGATCATGGCCCTGCCGGAACTGGAACTGGTCTACGGGCTGGAGAAACAATTCGTCGTCAATCACCTCGGGCATTTCATCCTGGTCAACGGTTTGATCGACCAGGTGCTCGCGGCGCCACAGGGGCGCGTCGTCATGCTCGCCAGTGGCGCTTCAACGCGGCGGGCGCCACCGGAAGGTATTCGCTTCGACAATCTCTCCGGCCAGATTGATTACGATCCCGATGAAGCCTATGGCGTGTCCAAACTGTCCAATGTGCTGTTCTCGAGGGAACTGGCGCGGCGACTGAAGACCACCGAGGCAACTTCGAATGCGGTTCATCCCGGCGTCATCATGACCAATCTCGGCCGTCATTTGCCCGAATGGCAGGTGTTGGTCGCGCGAACCCTCGGATCGTTCTTTATGAAATCGATCGAGCAGGGCGCTGCGACGAGCTGTTATGTCGCGACGAACCCGGCCCTGACGGCGGTCAGCGGGTATTTTTTCCGCGACTGCAATCCGCTGAGGCCTGGCGGCCATACCGAAGACGATGAGCTGGCGGTGCAACTCTGGGACGTGTCGGAAGATCTGGCCCAGGACTACCTGCTGTGAATCTTTTTTCGAACCAATGGGCCAATCGGCAGCACGTCGCTCAGCCCGTAGCGCAGTTCCGATCGGCCGTGACCGGTTCGCCATAGCCTATCTTGGGTAAAACCATACCAACGAGGTCCCGTCGTTTCACTGAAGCGGCGGTCAATGCACCGCATCCACTGGCCGCTGCAGCCGGGTTGGCGGTGTTGCACGATGGTGGCAATGCCATCGAGGCAGCCGTCGCATGCGCCGCTGCGGCAGCAGTGGTTTGCCCGCACATGAACGGTATCGGCGGCGACAGTTTCTGGCTCATCCGGCCACCCGGGCAAGCGCCTGTCGGTATTGATGCGAGCGGCGCGGCCGGTCGGCACGTGGCGCCTGCGCTGTACTCGCAGCATGGACTCGAGGAAATCCCCGGGCGTGGTCCGCTGGTCGTCAACACCGTTGCCGGGGCCGTTGGTGGCTGGCAGGCGGCGCTGTCGCTCGCCAGCGAATTCGGCGGCACAAAGCCGGTCGGGCGCCTGCTGGAAGATGCGATCGCGCATGCTCGGAACGGCGCGCCGCTGCCCGCGCTGGCTATGCGTCTGCTGGAGCACAAGCGTGAAGAGTTGGAAGTCGGCCCTGGTTTTTCCGAAGCGTTCTTCACCGAATCAGATCCCAAGCAGCTGCCGTCTGAGTTGTCGCAGCCGCGACTGGCGGAGACGCTTGAGCTGTGGGTCGAAGATGGGCTGGACTCTTTTTATAGGGGGGACCTTGCGGAGCGGATCGCCGCTGATTTTCGGCAGGTGGGCAGTCCGTTGACCGCCGACGATCTCTCCGATTTTGCGACGGCCCGGATGACGCCGCTGAGGCTGGAGCTGCCGTCCGGCACGCTTTACAACCTGCCACCTCCAACCCAGGGGCTGGTGTCGCTGATGA
>JAPUGB010000022.1 GCA_027293165.1 Gammaproteobacteria bacterium | reverse complement strand
CCAGGCCTGCAAGGGATACAGATTATCGAGCGTGACCTGCAGGCCCTCGCTGACCGCCCATGCATATTCCTCCCGCGGCGCAAAGTTCGGCGTATATAAGAGTCGCGTCTTATCCAGATCCGGAAGTACGGTTTGCAGATGTTTTACTTCGCCAGGCGAAACACAGTCAAAATCGATACCTGAATCCGCCAGCGCCCGGATGATGTCCGGGTTGAAGTTCGCTTTGACCGCATAGAGAATCCGGTCGACGGATTCCAGGCTCTGCAGTCCGGCGGCTGCATCCCTGATGCTGTCGAGGTCATACACGAAGCTATTCAGCTGCTTGCCGGCAATCTTGAGGAGTTGGTCGCGTTTCGTCAGCCACCATGGCGCCGCTGCCTCTACGACTGACGCTTCATCGCGGAACAGCTCCTCCCAGCTCGGGCCAAACGTTGTTCCGCTGCTGGTTTTTCGAATGACCGACGCGTGCAGCCTGCTTATCAGGCGCGGCGCCTGCTCCTGATCGATGACAAAACTCAGATTGAGATCATTGGCGGCCTGGGAGACGAGATAAATCCGTTCCTCTTCAAATACTGAAAGTGCCGGCGACAGTGTTGGCAGGAACGTACGGATCTTGCGGCCGACCAGGCCGATAGTTGCACAATTCTCGATGACTGAAACTCTGCAAATCTCCGCAAGGTCGCTAATGAGCGCTTGCTCCACATCGTCGGCCACCAACCCCTCTTCAACATCAATGGATACCGTGACATTGGTTTCGGAGGTCGAGACAAGATCGATTGAGATGCCATGTTGCGCGAAACACGTAAATGCCTTTGCGAGGAAACCGACCTCGTGCCACATCGACGTGCTTTCCATCGAAATCAGCGTAACGCCGCTACGGGTTGAAATGCCTTTCACCTGCGGCTCCGCTTCGTGCGTTACGGCAGATACCGTCGTGCCCTGAATGTGCGGCGCCTCGGTGCTGCGTACGAAGAGCGGGATACGGTGTTTGCGTAGCGGTGACAGGCAACGTGGATGCAGGACCTTGCTGCCACTGGACGCAAGTTCCTGGGCTTCGTCGTACTGCAATTCGATCAGCAACCTTGCCGAGGGAACCAGCCGTGGGTCGGTCGTGAAGATCCCCGGCACGTCAGTCCAGATTTCGAGCCGGCGTGCCTGCAGGATAGCCGCGAGATACGCCGCCGAAGTGTCGGATCCTTCGCGGCCCAGCAATACCGTTTCGTTGCGGGAATTCCTGGCGATGAATCCCTGCGTTAAAATTACGGCGCCCTTTTTCTGCAACTGCCGATCCAGTTCCGGGTCGACGTCGTAGCTACAGGTTGCAGAGACGTAATTTTGTGCAACGGATCTGTCTGCCCGGTCTTCCGCCACCAGGATCTCGCGCACATCCTGCAGATACACGTCAAAGCCGGCAATTTCGAGATAAGCAGCACCCATCGCCGTCGCCATCAATTCTCCCAACGCCACGACCTGCGCATGGATGCGTGGACTAACCTCCCGCACCAGCCGGATACCTGCGACCAGGCGCTCAATTTCCTGCAGTGAATCGTCGAGCAGAGCCGGTCCATCCAGACCCAATTCCCTTGCCAGGGAATAGTGCTGCTGCCGGAGCGCCTCGAGCAGCTCCGCCGGGTCGCTGGAAACTGCTGTCGACAGGATCTGTTCCAGGTCGCTGGTTACCTTGCCGATCGCCGAGTGCACAACCACTGGTCGCAGTCCGCCCGCCAGGCGATTTCGTAGCAGCCCGCTTATCCTTTGCCATTTCCCGGCGCTCGACACGCTGGTGCCGCCGAACTTCATTACCACCAGTCTGGAATCGGCGATCGGCTGCGCTGCGCCGAGCGTGTCACTTTCGGCGAACGGCGCCTCGTTGATTTCCTGGCTCATCGTTGTTGCTCGTCAATCATTTAATTGATCCAAAAAAAAACCCGCACGGATTATCCTTGCGGGTTTGATGACAACTGCCGGTTTCTAATTAAGGTCCGGTTCCGCTGCCACTCTCACCCACGCACTTCTGGCGCGCCATTCGTTTTAGGTATTTTCGGGCATCGGCAATGCCGGTACCACGGCACAATACATGGGTGGATATCTGAACGTGCATAAGGGAAGTTAAGCCGACAACAGGGTCGAGGTCAAGTCCATTCGAGCACCTAATCCCAGGGTGGCGCCTCGGTGACCGCTCCCTGCGATGCTGAAAGAACTTCGGCCCGGTACTTGGCCAGCGTTCCTCTCGTCACACTGGATTTTGGCCTCGTCCACGCGGCGCGCCGCTCTGCGAGTTCGTCGTCGCTGAGATCAATATCAACCCGCCTTGCTTCTGCATCGATAGTGATCCGGTCGCCGTCTTCAATCAGGGCAATCGGTCCGCCTACTGCCGCCTCCGGAGTCATGTGCCCGACGACGAAGCCATGGCTGCCCCCGGAGAAGCGGCCATCGGTGATAAATGCCACATCGGTGCCGAGACCCCTGCCCATGATGGCGCTGGTCGGACTCAGCATCTCGCGCATGCCGGGCCCGCCTTTGGGACCCTCGTAGCGAACGATGATGACATCGCCGGCTTTGATCTAGCCGTAAAGAATCGCCTGTAACGCCAGCTCTTCCGAATGATATACACGAGCGGATCCCTCG
>JAPUGB010000219.1 GCA_027293165.1 Gammaproteobacteria bacterium | reverse complement strand
CGGCGGCCCGGAACAGGTTGAATCGATTCGTGTATTCGGGTCCCGTCGTCGGTGAGGACGCTATCAGCGACGACAACGGAATCATGTGGCCTTCCCGGCCTCGCACGAAAAAGAAGCGAATATCTGCCGCTTTCGTACGGTATTCGGGTTCCGCCTGCACGTAGACTTTGAACAAGCGGCCGAATCGATTGAAGTCGTTGACGTAGGCGCCACCGAGAAACGACCCCAGCGTCGTGTTGACGTCTGCCGGTGACGCGCCGAATTTCAGCACGGCAGCCTGGTCGATATCGGCGAAAATCTGTGGAACGTTCGCGCGAAATGTCGTGAACAGCCCGCCGATCTCCGGCCGTTGCGCAGCAGCGGCTATAAAGCGCTGCGCCTGCTCGGCAAGGTAGGCCGGGGTGTTACCTCTGCGATCCTGCAGCATGATGCTGAAGCCCGAGCCGGTTCCCAGCCCCGGTATTGCCGGTGGTCCGAACGCAATGGCGATGGCTTCCGGAATTTCAAAGCCCATGCGTCCGTTCACCTGTTGCATCAGCGCTTTGACGTGGAGCTCAGAACTTGCCCGCTCGTCCCACGGTTTCAGCGAAACAAACAGGAAGGCGGTGTTCGGCGCCAGCGATGCCGTCAGCAGGCTGTAGCCGGCGATCGAAGTTATTGAGTCGATGCCGGGTGTCTGTTCGAGAATCCGCTCGATTTTTGCCGTAACGACATCCGTTCGCTGCAGCGAAGCCGCGTCGGGCAGCTGCACATTGATCAGGAAATAACCTTCGTCTTCTTCCGGCACAAACCCGCCCGGCACGGCACCGAAAAGCCCGGCCATGACGACGGTCATAACGACCAGCACACCGACACTTAAGGTGAGTCGGCGCGTGAATAGGCCAGTAATCTGCATATATTGACCGGTTACCCGTTCAAATATCCGGTTGAACCAGTCATAGAATGGCTGCAGGCGGCTTTTGTGCTCGGAGGCCGGTCGAAGCAACATGGCGCTCAGCGCCGGGCTCAGAGTCAGCGCATTGACCGAGGATATCGCCACCGATATCGCGATCGTGATTGCGAACTGCTGGTACAAACGCCCGGTAATGCCGCCCATCGCAGCCACTGGGACAAATACTGCGATCAGTGAAAGCGAGGTCGCAACGATCGGCCCGGACACCTCACGCATTGCGGCGATGGTCGCATCCCGTGGGTTCAGGCCTTGTTCCATCTTGGCTGTCACTGCTTCAACGACCACGATCGCGTCGTCGACGACGATGCCGATCGCGAGTACGAGGCCGAGCAACGACAGGGTGTTGATCGAAAACCCGAGCAGCGGAAACACCATGAACGTGCCGATCAGCGAAACCGGGACGGCAAGCGTCGGGATCAGCGTCGCTCGGGCATTTTGTAAAAAGATAAACACGACCAGGATGACGAGAGCGACGGCCTGGAACAGTGTGACGACGATTTCCCGGATGCCCGCCTCGATCGCCAGGGTCGTATCGAGCGACACCAGGTAATCGAGGTCTTCCGGAAAATCCTTGGCCAATTCCGCCATCACTCGTTTGACCTCCGCCGCCACCTCCAGGCCATTGGCGCCGGGCAGCTGGTAAACGGACACGATGGCGCCCGGGCCGCCGTTCAGGCGGCTGACGGCGTTGTAGGTCTGGGTACCGAGTTCGACACGGGCCACGTCTTTGACCCGCACCTGGGACCCGTCGGGGTTGCTGCGCACAATGACCTGACCGAACTCTTCCGCCGTTACGAGTCTCCCCCGGGTCCTGACGGTCAGCGTAAACTGCGTGTCTGGCGGGGCCGGCGGGCCGCCGATCTGCCCTGCCGGCGCGATGACATTTTGTTCCTGGATTGCGCGGGTGATATCGGGCACCGTCAGGCCGAGCTTGGCCAGCTGGTCCGGCTTGACCCAGACGCGCATTGCGTATTCGCTGCCGCCGAGCACGTTAGCCTGACCGACACCCCGAATGCGGGCCACCGCGTCGAGCACGTTGATGGTCAGGTAATTGCTCTGAAAGTTCTGATCGTAGCTGCCATTCGGTGAATAAATACTGACGAGCATCAACGGAAACGCCAGTTTCTTCTTGACGGTGATGCCTAGGCGTTTGACTTCTTCGGGGATGCTCGCCTGGGACTCCGATACGCGGTTCTGTACCAGCACGTTTGACATGTCGAGGTCGGAGCCGACTTCGAAAGATACCGACAGATTCATCTTGCCGTCATTGGAATTGACGGACTTCATGTAGATCATGTTCTCGACGCCGTTGACTTTCTGTTCGACCGGTGTCGCCACCGACTGTTCGACGACTTCGGCATTGGCGCCGGTATAGGTGGCCGATACCGAAATTTCCGGCGGCGTGATGTCAGGGTACTGGGCAATCGGCAGCGACTGCATAGCGACGACGCCCAAGATGACCATGATGATCGCGATCACCATAGCGACAATAGGCCGGCCAATGAAAAATTCAGCCATGGTCGAAGCTCGGTTGCTTCAAGTTTCCTGTAACGGAGGCAAAGCGGTTGAGCTGCTAGCAGGCCGCGGATTGACGACCATGCCGACCCGGACTTTCTGGGTGCCCTCAACGATGACGCTTTCGCCTTCGTCGAGGCCGGTTTCAATGACGACATCGCTACCGGTGGCTGGGCCAAGCGTTACCGCGCGCACTTCGACGGTGTTGTCTGTCGTTACGACGTAAAGCTGGTAGCGGCCTTGCAATTCGACCAGCGATTTTTTGGGAACGACGACGACGTCCTCGAGCGTCCGATAGGGGGCCCTGACGCGGGCGAACTGGCCGGGAAGCAACAGACCCTTAGGGTTCGGAAACGTCGCATCGACGGAATAAGTGCCGGTCTCGGCATTGATCGATTGCGCCGCGGCAGTCGCCGTACCGGGATGTTCATGCAGAGTGCCGTCGGCCAGGATCAATTCGAGATCAGGCGGATTTTCCTCAACGCGGCTGGTGCCGTCGCGCGTTTCAAGGTAGTGCCTGGCAAGAATCAGGTACTCGCGCTCGGAGATTGAAAACCGGACCCGGATCGGATCGATGTCCGACAAGGTGTTTAACACCACCGGGTTGGGTTCACGACCGACAAATTCGCCCGGCTTTGCTTTGCTGAGCCCGATCAGGCCGTCTATCGGCGCGCTGATGCGCGTATAACTCAGTTCAATTTCGGCCAGTTTGACTTGTGCTTCCACGGCCCGCACCCCGGCCCGTGCGGCCGCATCCTGGGCTACCGCAGCGTCGAGTTGTTGTTGGCTGACGGCATCCATTTCCGCCAGCGGTCTGATACGCCCGAGATCCGCCTCCGCCTTGGCCAGCCGTGTCTGCGCGCCAGCCAGATTACTCTGCGCTTCGACCAGCTTTGCCTGGAACGGTTGCGCGTCGATCGTGTACAGCAGGTCACCCTTTTTGACGAACCGACCTTCCCGGAAATTCATCGTTTCCAGGAATCCTTCGACGCGCGCGCGGATCGGAACGTCCTGCGCTCCGAGCGTTGTGCCCACCATCTCGATCGTCAACGGCACGTCCCGGCGCTCGGAATCGACGACCTCGACGGTCAGCATCGGCATCACGGCGGCGTCATCCGCCGAGTCGCAGCCAGACAACACCAGCGCTGCCAGTAACAGGCAGGGCGGAATGCCGCTGACAGTGCCGCGGATCATTTGCATCGGGTGATTCTCCTTATTCTTGTTCTTCGGAGGCCGTCCAATGGTTTCGACTGCTTGCTCGAGTCGCGGCCTGCCGGAAATGATATACCAAGCGGCGGACGGATCGGCACTTCTGTACCGATTAGTGGCCTATTTCTCCAACCGAGGCCCGGCGATTGGGCGGCTAAACCGTGTCGTTTCGAGAATTACCCGCTTCTATTCAGCTGCTTGCGGCTTCCGCGTGAATAGTGGGGTCGGATCGCAGCGTCCGTATCAGAATACGCAACCCAGTTTGGCGCCGACGCGCCTGCTCTTCGTGTACAGGTCCACCAGGTTCGGATCGGCGAAGTTGAACGACCGTTTATCGAAGAACAGGTCCACGGTCAGACAGCGATAAAACCGGTTCAGATAACCGCCGCGCAACCGCGCTTCCCGGGAGACCGAGCCGCCGCGCGCCGGGCTGCTCAACGTGAAGCCGTTGACGACGCCCTGTTCAAGGTACAACTCGCCCCAGCGCTGGCGCTTGACCGTCACATTAACCCACGACCCA
>JAPUGB010000218.1 GCA_027293165.1 Gammaproteobacteria bacterium | reverse complement strand
CGTAGTAGCAGATCGCTGCGTCGAAACTTCCGAGGCAAGCGCCGATGTAAGCGGCTGTACCGCCCCAGCAATAACCTATGATGGCGGTCTTGCCGGCATCGCTGACGGACGTGCGGGATACTTCCGTATCGGCGAGCAGATATTCTTCCGTGATCGCCTGCGCCGCCTGGCCGCCTCTCTGGAACTCGGTGTAGCCGAGTACCAAACCCGGCTCGACGCGATCGAACATGGCCGGCAAGGCGACCGCGTAGCCTTGCGCCGCATACCGGTCGGCGCAGCGCTTCATCTGCTCCGTCATGCCGAAGATCTCCTGGATCATGACCAGGCCCCCTCTCGGCTGCCCCTCGGGACTGTCCCGGTATACCGGTAGCCGGTGCCCGTCGGCTGCAGTCAGTTCCACCATACGGCCCATGTCATCTGCGCTCCAGGATTTCGAAACGTCGGCTAGTTTACCTCACAAGCTGCGCCGGGCGCGGGCGACCGAAGGGCATCCTTGCTTAACTGCCCTTCGCCGTCCCTGGCTTCGGGCAGATCGGCGCCGACTGGCTCTGACGTCCCTGTCGCGCCAGCCGGCGACGACGCTCGGATGCCCTCCGATCCCCCACGCGGGTGGCCGGGACGGGTGCACGAGCGTCGTGGAAGCCGAGCGAAGCAGGACAGCGCAGCGAGGCTTCGCCGATCCGCGCGAAGACAGGGATGTCGCAGCGCGGTTGAGTGAGGGATCCGTCCCGGCCAGCCGAGCGGCGGGCCAGCGCCGAGGCAATGCGACCGGCGACGCGCCCGAACATCATCTAACTCGGCCGCTTGTCACCGGATGGTAGCTAATGCGGCTATTCGAATTCAAAGCCCAGCCCAACCAGCATAGTCAAGTCTTCGGACTTGGCCCCAGCGGCCGGTTCGGATTCCCAGTCGAAATCGATTTCGAAATTCACGTACAGCAGGTCGGTGATCTCGAAGCGCGCCCCAGTGACCGTCTTGATCGCGGTGTTCGTGCGGCCTGCAATATTCTGCGTCAGCGAGTTATTGTGATAGAGCTCCAGGTCGGGCCGCCCCAACTTGTAGCGGATACGCATGATCCAGCCGGCTATGACGTTGTTTTCCTCCTGACCGCCGATCTCTTCATTCTGATAGCCGAGCGGAAACTGAATATTAAACGTCTTCTTGGCGCTGTCCCAGACTGACAAAGTGGCGGCAGGGCCTACCGTGGCCCGGCGATCCAGGTCCCTGATCGGGTCGCGTTCATACGATGCTACTGCACCGAAACCCCATCTCGGGCTGAATGCCCAATTGTACGAGTAGCGGAACAGGTCCTGTTCTTTGACTGAGATGCTGTTCTGCTCCTCTCGCGCATACGACAATTCGAACAAATGGCGATGGTCACCGAATTTCAGCGAATAGTCGCCCGATAGCTTGCTGGTCAAACTGTCGGTATTGCCCCGGTTTATGGTGGTGTTGAAATCGACGTGGGCCCCCCAATCGCCGTATTCCTCGACCTCGTCGAGCTCCGTGATCTGCACCAGTGGTACGGCCATCGTCTCATCACCAATAAGAACAATTTGCTTGCCGTCGTCATCGACGCCGTCAAAAATAGCGTCTACCTCCTTTCCGTCACCGAGGTCGACTTTGAACTCGTCATCGGATAGAAAATATTCAACGGCACCCACGTCGACCGCGAACTCGTCGGCATAATCAGGCTCGATATAAATCTCTTTGTCCCATATTTTTACGATGTTGCCGGTAATGCGATCGCCGTTTTTCAGAATGAGCTGACCGGCAACCAGCGGTGCTGCAGGCATTCCGAGAATTAAGACAAAGAGGCAAATGGTGGGGGTTTTTGGCATCGTATTTACCCTTTCAATGGAGGTATTGGAGGAGAGTTTATCTGGATGTGAACCTGACAATGCGTAGATTTATGCAAACAGGATTCTAACTTTCGCCTGTCGCACCGTTATCAATCCAAAAAAAGGCCAGGCCATGTTGGCCCGGCTTTTTACCGGTCGGCTGTGCTTACGCAGCTGCGCGTGGCGGCGCCGGCTCCTGGGTGCGCGCATAGATTTCCAGGCTCGAGTGGCTCGGACCGTAGTCTTCGGTTGGTGCACTGAGAAACTGCGGATAGTTCTTTTGCGCATAGGCCAGCGCTTGCTGCGAAATGACGCTGTGGTCCGGTCCGCCGGTCATCGAACCCACATACAACGTGTGCCCCGGTTCCTGGCCCATCAGCATCCACGGCATCCACGGCGTGATCCGGTTCCATGTGCCGGTGTAATTGACGCTGGTCAGTTCCGGGTTTTCAATCTCCGCTATCGGCGCGCAATAACGCATCATCTCTGAAACCTGCACCATCGAGCCGGAAGATTCTCGCACCCACTTCTCCGGATTCATCGCATTGGGGTAAAGAAGATGCATGTCGGTCGACAGGCTGAGATGCGTGGGACTCATTTGATGCCAGGGGAAGATCAACGGGATTTTCCTGGGTTCCGGTTTCTTGTCACCGCCAAAATCTTCCGGAGCCAGAATCAACCATTCGCTGATCGTGTAATTGAACGGGTCGTTTGCGACCTGAACCACATTAACGACTTCCCCGGTCCATGGATTCGTCCACTCTTCGATGATCTCGCCGGTCCGCGGGTTCGTGTAGAAAATGACCTCTTTGTTCAAGCGCCGTATCGTACCGTCTTCCTGGGGCACCAGCCGCGTGGCCAGGAAAGCCTCGAATCCACAGAGTTCTTTGTTTTTTTCGCCGGGTTTAACGCCAAGAATGACGCCGCGAACGTCGCAGAATTTTTGGTTCTCGGGGTTCAGGTCTCCCTGGATTCTGGCCCAAGTGTCGCGGTTCCATATGGGGTTGGTGAAATCTATCTTGGTTTCGAACTGTGCCGACATGACAGCGGATCCTCTTTTAACATTATTTATCAAGCTCCCCGATTACCACGGGACCCGTTTTTTGGGCTGAATGAGCTTCCAGCCCCGCAGTGTAGCGGAACCGTCAAACGAGTTCATTCAGTTCATATCTCTCAGGTATGATCGGTCGAATCGATCTGGAAGTGGCCCGACACCGGGTACTCTGCCGCTGTCGGGGGAACTGAAATTCGTCAATCATCCAAAGCAGCCGGCTCTCTGACCGACAAGGGCATCCTGCTGACCGGCATTGTCAGCGACAGAATCGGTATGACACTGCTATTTATCGTTCTCGCCCCGCTGGTCCGCGAGGTCGATATCAGCGAGTTTCAGTTCGGAATCCTAATCTCGGCGGCCAACGTGACACTGCTGATCTCGGCCCCGTACTGGGGCAGCCGCAGCCAGACATTGGGCCGCAAACCCGTGTTCGTTATCGGCATGGCCGGCTATGCAATCTCATACACGTTGATCGCATTCGCCATGCAGTCGGGACTCTGGGGCTGGCTGGTACCGTGGATGCTATTCGTCGTGCTGCTGGTCGGCCGCTTGTTCTTTGGCCTCGTAGCAGCGGGCATCCAGCCTGCTGCAACCGCCTACTTCGCCGATATCACCGATGCAACAACCCGTTCCAAGGGCATGGCACAGATTGGAGTTGCCGCTGGCATCGGCACGATAATCGGCCCGATGATCGGCGGCACGCTTGCGATGGTCAGCGCTCTGTTTCCGATGTATGCGGCGGCCGGTTTTGCCGCGCTCATTACCGTTGCCGCCTACGCACTGCTGCAGGAACCCGCGCAGCACACAAAGCGCCCGAATCCCGGCAAACTCAGGTTTTTTGACACCAGGATCTTTCCGTACCTGCTTGGCTGGTGCATGCTTATCCTGGTATTTACCGCAATCCAGGTCGTGACCGCTTTTTACCTGGAAGATCGTTTTGATTTTACCGGGCGGCAGGAGCTGACCTGGGCTACCACCATCGCTTTTCTGTCGATGGGTGCGGCCACCGTATTGGTTCAATTGGTCGTGCTGCAGCTGTTCCGCATTCCGCCGAAGACTTTGTTGCGAGCGGGATTTCTACTGTACGGGCTGGCACTTTTGTTACTGGCGTTTGCGCCGAGTCCATTGATCCTGTATTGCGCTTACGCGTTGCTCGGTGGCGGCTTCGGGTTGATGACTCCCGGCCTGAATGCGGCGGCCAGCATCAGTGTAGAAGAACCTGAGCAAGGAGACGTTGCGGGTCTGCTGACCGCGGCACCGGTACTCGGCATGATCATTGGTCCATTGCTGGGGCCGCGTCTCTACGAATTCAACATGATCTACCCTATGCTGCTCGGCGCGGCGATCATGATCGCAATGGGCATCTATTATCAGTTTGTTAAGGTGCCTGATCCGTTAAGGGATCCTTGACTGCATCTTCATCGGGTAGGGTTGGTGCGACACCAACCGCGTTGGCCTGTACGGATTGTCATTGCAATCAGGATTCGAGCGCGCCGAGACGTCCGCGATCGTGCGGCGCGGAGTAGTCGACCTCAGGACCGATCGGCACAATACCGGTTGGATTGACCGAGGTCTGGCTGCGATAGTAATGCTCCTTAATATAGGGAATGTCGACCGTCGGCGCGATTCCAGGCTGCTGGTAGAGATCACAGAGGTAAGCCCACAGATTGGGGTAGTCGCGGATGCGTCTCAGATTGCACTTGAAATGACCGACATAGACAGGATCGAAACGCAATAGCGTGGTAAACAATCGCCAGTCTGCCTCGGTGATTCGATTACCGGTCAAAAAACGCAGGTTATCCAGACGCAATTCAATGGTGTCGAGGGCGGTGAACAGTTCGGCCACCGCCTCGTCATATGCTTCCTGGGTGGTTGCGAAGCCAACCCGATAAACGCCGTTATTGATGTTCGGATAGATCAAGTCGTTCAGCTCATCGATTTCATCGCGTAGCCCTTCCGGATAGTAGTCGCCGTCACGCGCACCGACCGCATCAAAGGCGCTGTTGAACATCCTGATGATCTCCGATGATTCGTTATTGACGATGGTTCGCTCTTTTTTGTCCCATAGCACCGGTACGGTTACCCGGCCCGTGTATTCCGGCTGCGCGAGTTTGTAGATCTGGTACAAACGGCTGGTGTCGTTGACGGTGTCCGGCACAACGCCGGGACCCGGCTCGAAGGTCCACCCTTCGTTCCCCATATAGGCATTGACCACGGACATCGAGAGCATCTCTTCGAGCCCTTTCAGCACCCGGAAAATAATGGCCCGGTGTGCCCAGGGACACGCCCACGAGACGTAGAGGTGATAGCGTCCGGCCTCTGCCTTGCGGCCCTCGTTGCCGGTCGGCCCCGGACCGCCATTGGCCGTCAGCCAATTGCGGAACTGCGAGTCCTGCCGGACAAATCGCCCGCCGGTGGACTCGGTGTCGTACCAGTCATCATGCCATTGGCCATCCACCAGCAAACCCATAGCCAACTCCTCTCTATTGGCAGCCCCGCCGGAAGGCGTTGCAGCGCTACCGAAATCGAAGCAGGAACGGGGCTCATTGTTGACGCTATTATTAAAGAGGCTATTCTGTTTCCTCTCGTGTGTCCGGACCATATAGCCTTGTTTCAGCCAATTCAAGAACACTGGGTCACATGAAGATCTGGTCCATCGAAGGCAACCGCCAATGGCTCGATGGCGGGTCGCTGTTCGGCAGCGCGCCGCGCATGCTCTGGCAGCAATGGGTAGAACCGGATGACCGGAATCGCATCGAACTCGCCTGTCGCTGCCTGCTGGCTGAGGATCTAAATGGGCTGAATGTGCTATTCGAGGCTGGCGTCGGTGCATTTTTCGAACCAAAACTCAAACAACGTTTCGGCGTGCAGCAAGACGAACACGTACTGCTGCATTCCTTGCAGGCACGCGGTTTCCCGCACGACGAAATCGACATTGTCGTCTTGAGTCACCTGCATTTCGATCACGCGGGCGGAATTCTGTCTGCATACGAGGCCGATCAACCGCTGCGGCTGTTGTTCCCAAAGGCGAAGTTCCTGGTCGGTGATGCGGCATGGGAACGCGCCAGGAATCCGCACCCGCGCGATCGCGCATCGTTTGTCCTTGAACTCCCGCAATTGCTGGAAGCAAGCGGGCGGCTCGAGCTGGTACACGGTGATCGATCGGCCACACTCGGTGATGTGGTTCGGTTCAGTTACAGCGACGGGCACACACCCGGCCTGATGCTTTCCGAGATCGGCGGCGACGGTGGCGTCATATACAGCTCCGACCTGGTGGCTGGCCGACCATGGGTCCATTTGCCGATCTCGATGGGCATCGACCGCTATCCCGAACTGGGCGTGGACGAAATACAAGCGCTACTGGACTACAAGATCGCACGTTGTGTCAGGTTATTTTTCACCCATGACCTCGAATGCGCCATTGCGCTGCCATTCAAGAATGAGCAAGGCGGTTACACGACGACCGACGAG
>JAPUGB010000217.1 GCA_027293165.1 Gammaproteobacteria bacterium | reverse complement strand
GTCCGCTTACGACCCAAAGCGGACATTCGATCGATCAGAATCGCATGCCTTTCTCGGTTGCATTGTCCGGACAATTCTATTAGTTTCCGCATTGCGGCAGCCAGTAATCTGGACAACCGCATTGGACGAATAACTAATACCGATAAAGGCAACCCCGCCGAAAGATGGGGACCGAAAACCCCGGATCATCGCAGCGTGTCGCTGAGTGGAGAATGTCATGTTCAAGAATCTCAATAGAATCCTTTTAACGTTGCCCTTAGTCCTGATAGCGGGGGCGCTAGTCGGTGGCGAAGCAGAAGCACAAAGTACCAAGCTCGTTCCCCTCGACGACTGGGTAGACCAGGGCCGGTACATCAAGGTCAACGGAAACAACGTCTTCCTGGTCACCGCGGGCAAGGCGCAGACGGAGGGACATGGCGTCCTCATAGTGCACGGCTTTCCGGGCTCGTCTTGGGATTGGTCCAGGGTCGTGCCGCAAGTGGCGGAACGGACGCGCGTGGTGGTACCCGACATGATCGGCCAGGGCCGGAGCGACAAGCCGCAGACGGGAACATTCGAAGATCATTACTCGCTATTTAAGCAGGCCGACATGTATGAGGGTGTGGCCAAGCAGGAAGGGCTGACTGAGGTCATGCTGGTCATCCACGACATGGGCCAGTCGGTCGGCTCGGAGCTGATGAAGCGGCAGCAGGAAGGAACACTTCCTTTTCATATCAGGCACGCGATTGTCTTCGACGGTTCCACGCTGATAAACCTCGTGAACCTCCTCCCCATGCAGTCAAAGGCGCTTGAGGCACCGGATACTCTCGGCCCTGACATGCCTAAGGACGTCATCATGAAGGATCTCAACGACAGCTTCGCCGACGTACACCCGGCCACCGAGGAAATCCTCACCATCATGGCGGATCAGATTCTCTTTAACGAAGGTGATCGGATATTCAACCGCCAAATCCGGTACATGAATGAGCGAAAGGAATATCTGCAGCGCTGGCAGGCGGGGATCATCAATTTCAACGGGCCGGTGAGCATGTTCTGGGGTGAGCTGGATCCGGTCTCGGTCGTGAAAATGGCGTACGCGTGGAAGGACATGCAGCCGAAGATCGAGCTTCACATTTGGCCCGACACGGCGCACTGGCCGATGATCGATGCTCCCGACCGCGTGGCGAAGGTGATACTCGATCGTTACTAGGGCACTGACTCCGGCGCAATCGACATCAGGAACCCGCTTCGGCGGGTTTCTTTTTGCCTGTTTTGGGCCCGCCCGGAGTGTCCGCTTTTGGCCGAAAGCGGACACTCGTCGCCGACGCGGTATTTGATAAAAAACCGGGTCGAGGTCAGATAACTCTCCTCCGCCAGCATGAACCCGGACTCGCTGGCATCGGCAACGGCACGAGGAAGAGTTTGGGCATCGGTGGCCGGCGGGTTCGTCTCGCCGGCCCACCCGGGCACGAGCCACAGCAGCGCGACACCAACGAGCGTCCGTCTGCGAGCTGGCAATATCTGAGTCACTGAGTCTGAACCGGTTTGCTTGTATTAAAAGAATTAAATATATGCCCGGCAGTGGTTTATGACCATCAGCGACAAGGCTGCTGCGCATCCATGTCCAGACAAATGCGCGGTCGCATGACGAGGCGGTGTAGCTGCATAATTCAACTTGGGTCTTGGGGCTATCGGGGGCGACATCATGAACGCGTACCGAAAAACGGCTGGCGCTTTTATGCTCGCAGCAATGTGGGCAAGCGGCAGCAGTGCGGCGGAGCCGATGTGCGCGTCAGCGAAACAGGCGCAACAAGTTCGGGCGTTCTATGCTGACAACCCCGGCACCGCACCGATCAGGGCAGCGTGGCAAATGCGAATGCCCGAAGAGCTGATTGCCAGCGCCCTACCGGCCGATCACGCGGCCGGAACCGGTGGCGAGGATTTCGTCGAGCTGTGGGAGGTGATAACGACCTGGGAGAAGCCGATGACGGTCATCACCAAGGGCGCGGATGTGTTCGAAGTGTTCAGCGCGATTCCATCCGGCGCGCCGTCGACCGAAAATCAGTTTTACAACCTCGACCACGCGCTAAGCGGCCATTTGCGACCTGATCTGTATACGTCGATCTACGCCTACGCCCTGCCGCGTGGAGACGGTCGTGTCACCCGCGCGGTGTTTTTCTATGACGGATCCGGCCCATCGATCTTTGGCGTGGTCATGTCCGGCAGAGGTCCGGCACCGCCGGATGCCGAACTTGCCAAGTTCGATGAACTGATGACGGTCATCCGATCACTGCCGAGTGTTTGTGGGAAGTCGTGACGCAGAGCTATTTTGATCAACACGACATTGACTCCTGCTAGCGGCTCCGCTCCAGCAAATCCCAGCCGCGTTTCAGGTGATAAGCCATGCGTTCGGCCAGAAAATCCTTGTGGACGGTCACCTCATCGCCGATTTCGATCACTCTTTGAGTATCGGGATCATATTCAGGCCATACCGGCCGGCCTCCCCCGTTGGGATTGCCGGTCTTGGCGAACTGGACCCAGTATCCACTGATCAACGCTGCGACCTGCTGATCACGCTCGGTGATGACATCGAGATCTCGTTCGGTCTCCAGCGTGCGCATGACGAAGGCAATGTCGTCGGCATGAGCAACGCCCGGCTGCTTGCCACGCCGCGCTTCGGGAACGTAGCTGAAATAATAACTGTAAATCGGCGCACCGATCGCGAACATGCTGTTGGCGATATGTCGTGACGCAGTCATCATGATGATGTCACTGAATATCCGATCTTCCAGCGCCTCCCCGCTCAGCCCCGGGTACAGCCGCGCCTGGTCGGCCGGCGGCACGAGCTTGGCTGCAAATTCCGGCGAGAAACCGCCGCCAATGGCCCGCCCGAGGCTGGCCTCCCAGCTGACGCCGCCCGTCATGTACGGCACTTTGTGCTGCCTGCCCTCGGCGTAAAGAAAACCCAGTTGATCGGGAATGATGTTGCCCTCGATGACCGGCGTGAACCGGTCGCGTTCGCCCATGCCAGCCAGCAGTTCTTCGGTGGTCATGCTGCGCAGGGTCGCGGCCACGTCATCGCTGTCCGCCACCCCGAGTTTTTCGACGAACTTGATCCCCACCGCTTCACCGGACGGCTCAAAACCGGCACGCCGGTCGATGACCGAACGCGGCGCGATGCCGGTCGACGAACTCTGGCTGATTGCCCGGTGAAACAATCCAGCGCTGCTCGACATGATCATCAAGTTATTGACCATGCCGGCGCCGGCCGACTCACCAAAGATCGTCACGTTACCTGGATCACCGCCGAATGCGGCGATGTTGCGCTGAATCCACTGCAAGGCCGCGACTGCGTCCAGCAGGCCGTAATTGCCGGCCGGTTCCTCCGGATGGCTGGCGGTTATTGCCGGGTGCGTCATGAAGCCAAACAAGGCCAAGCGGTAGTTGATGGTCACGAGTACGACGCCTTGCTTGGCGACTACCGGGCTGTTCAGCCGGGCAATATTGCCCGAGCCTTGCGAGAACCCGCCGCCGTGTATCCAGACCATGACCGGCAGCTTGGCAGCCGGATCAAACTCGGGCGTCCAGACGTTCAGCTTCAAACAATCTTCACTGACTTCGCCGAGCTCAAACCACAACATTGACGATTGCGGCTGGGCGCAGAACGCTCCGTAGGTTTGCGCGGGGCGAATACCCTGCCAGGGCTCAACCGGCTGCGGCGGGCGCCAGCGCCATTCGCCGGTCGGGGGCGCCGCAAACGGTATACCTTTAAACACGGTGACGTCGTCGATGACGGTGCCCTGCAGCTGGCCGCTTTCGATTTGCGCAACCAGGTCCGACCCGGGTTGTGCGCAGGCTGTAAGCCAAACCGCGAGCACACCGACAACCGTCCTGCCGATGATGAGTTGAAGTTTTGTCACAATACCTTACCTCTTAAAAATTTCTTTCTACCCGTATTTCGCAAATGCGAATCCCCAGGTCAACATGATGCCTAGCACACTGACCGCTCCAAGCAGCCACTGGCGCATAGGATCGGCGGCCGGCAGCCGAACGACGCGCCCGAGCACCGCGCCCATACCAAATCCTGCCAGAAACCCGGTCAGGTGGGCGACGATGTCGGTACGTTCACCGCCGGTGCCCAACCAGGCCAGCAGTACAACGGCGCCGACCACTGGCGCCCAGCGCCGTGCCCAGCTGTCGCGGATCAGCTGCTTCCCGGTCCACAGGTAGGCCGCCAATAACCCCAGCGCGGCAAACACCGTGGTCGAGGCCCCGATCGCCGTATGCCAGGGCCGCTGCACCAGTACGTTCATCAGGTTTCCGACCGTGCCGCCAATCAGGATCAGCAGCCAGGCCAAACCCACACCAATCTCCCGTGCCAGCAGGCTGCCAAACACCGCCCCCATGCCAATATTGACGACCAAATGCGCCACATCGGCATGCAGTGTCAGTGCCGTGACCGCCCGCCACCACTCGCCCCCGCGGATTGCAGCCACCTCGATCCGGCCCGCCGCCACCCAGTCGAACCCCAAGCCGTAGCGACTCTGCAAGGCAAACACCGTGAGCAACACGTACGCCCAGATCACGGCCCCGATAAGTGCGCCGGGTCGCGGTGGCGTGTACGTTGGAGTCAACCTCGCGCCCCGGTTCTCGGCCTCGTACAACTGCAACTGTTCGCGGGCACGCACCTCTTCATACGCAGGCACCAGGACTCGCCACACCAGCACGTCCCGCTCAACCGCGTGCTCGATCCCCATCGCCTGCAGCACCAGGGAACGATTCGCGCATTCCTGCATTCGCAGCGATCGATGCATCACCACCATTTTTCTATTTTCGACCGATCGCTTCGATCCAGGCGGCCATGAATATCGCTGCCGGATCTTCGGCAAAGTCGCGCCAAACAGCAGCGTCGGCTTCCAGCTGTTCCGGCGTGCACCAACCCAATGCTTCGTATTGGGGCCCCAGCACTTCACGGAACAGACCGTCATTGCGTTCGATATGAGCGCGCAGACCTTCCCGCTCCGCCTGCTGATCAAAAACTGCCTTAAAGTTCTCGACGGTACATCCGGCCTCGTGGATCATTCCTCTCAGTTGCCGCCCCACCTGGGCTGCGTGGCCATTATGGGCACGCAGTCGATGATAGAGCTCGATGCTTCGGGCAATGGCCGGCGTCTGCGGATAAATGATGTCGGCGCCGTGGTCAAACTCCTTGATCGCAATAATGCCACCGGGGTTGAGCACGCGAACCATCTCCTGCATGACACGTTTCGGTTCGTTGACACTGCCGAGAACGGCCGAACAAAACACCACGTCGAACGACGCGGTGTCGAATGGCAGTGCATAAACATCGCCGGTTTCAAAGCGCAGGTTGGTCAGGCCCTGCTCGGCCGCGTAGTCAGCCGCCGCGGCGAACTGCTCGGCTTCACGGTCGACACCGACCACCGATCCCGGTGCCAGCGTGGCCGCAAAACCAAGTGTCAGACTGCCGGGTCCACAGCCACAATCGAGCAGGCTCATGCCGGGCTCGAGGTAGGGCAGCAAAAACGCGCCGTGGCGTTCCACCGTGCGACTCTTCATCCAGGCCATGGCGCTGTCGCCATAACCGAGCATGTAGTTTTCCCGACCGCTATCGGTATCCATTGTCCGACCGCGTCGCAGGTTCCAGGTTTCAGCCGGGCTTGCGTAGCTTCAAAAGGAAGCGATCGGTGCTGCCGCGGATTGGGCCAAACACCATCTCGGTGCGGTCGTCTTCGGGATGCGCGAGCACGTCGCTCTCGGCCTCCAGGACAAACCCGACATCGGTTGCAATGTCGACGACGATCTGCGGCGGGATCCGGTGCAGCTTGACGTTGTCGCCGTCCGGATTGCCGGCATGATCGATCATGCCCAGTACCCCGCCGGGCTTCAGAACGGCATAGATGGCTTGCATGAACGCTGCAGCAGCTTCTGGTCCTGCGAAACTGTAGGTGTCATGAAAGTTCAGCGCGGTGATCGCCGCGTCGACGCTGCCCGGCTCGAGCTCGAGTTCGGTCAGTGCCTGATCCACCCGTAAAACATTCGCCAAGCGGTCGTCCGCAAGCCTCGCGGTGATTGCTTTATCGTTGGCCCCGTCGCGGCGCGCCAAGGCCGCCGGATCATTCTGCGCGTAAACCGTGCCGTCGGCGCCCACGGCGACCGACAACACTTCGGTGTACCAGCCCCCGGACGACATGACGTCCAACACCCTCATGCCCGGCTCGATGCCGATAAAGGTGACGACCTCGGCCGGCCTTCGACCAGCGTCGCGCTCTTTATCAGCTGCCGGCCGGCTCGGGTTGTCCAGCGCGGCGGCCAGATCATCAGTGGACCAGCCCGCCGCCGCATTGCCCGGTTGCTCGCAGGCTCCGAGCACCAGCAGCGACACACTCAACGGCACAACCAGCAATTTACCCATCGTTTTCATTGTCATTCCCCCCGGGGCCGATTTGATCGTTCACCCCTGCTTGTTAACGTATTCGTCTATCGATCCTGATTTAAATCCTTCAGCGGTGGCGCAAGCGCCTGCAGAACTGCACTTCGCAAACATCGCAGCGCGGGTTTGGCGTGCACAGGTTCGCCAGCTTGGCATCGGCGAAAATGTACAGCAGGTTCTCCACGTAGTTCGGATCCTGGCCGGTTTGTTCGGCCCACTCTCGTAGTATCGTTGCGGCCTCGTCCGGTTGCGGGGTTTCCGGCGTAATGCTGAGCCGTCCCGGGCCAACGATGCGCGCCATCAGCTTGGGCGGCAGATCCGCGCCTACCAGCCCGTCGCCGGCGTCGGCGATGATTGCCTCAAAATCGACGTCGTGACGGGTCAGTGTGGCTTTGACCTGGTCGATCAGTTCGATGGGCCGCAAATGGATCGGGTTGGGACGGAACCAATAATAGGCATTGGTAAAACCGCCGCCGACGCTGTCGTTCATGTCTGCGTAATCTTCGCGGGCAAAATAACGTACCTGAAACTCCGGTGTGAAAAACGCCTCTACATCCTCGCGCGGGGTGCGCGTCGGGCCGACCTCACCTTGTGGCTGACCGGGATACAGTGGGTGCCAGTGCAGCATGACGAAATCCCCGTCCGGCGCCACGGCTTTAACGATCCGCTCGCGGTAGGCCGCGAAGCGCACCGGGTCCATGTTGTGCAACAGCCCATGATCAAGCACCAGGTCGAATTGCTGCGGTACGTCCCACTCGGTGATATCCGTCTCGACCGGGGTTACGCTGACGCCGGCTTTCTCGGCGCGCTGCTGCGTAAATGCCAGCGCCTGCGGCACGAAGTCCAGACTGGTCACGTCCCAACCCCGCTTCGCCAAATACACCGAGTCCATGCCCGAGCCACAACCGATATCGAGCGCCGTGCCCGGCTCACGCAGGTTACAAATCTCGGCCAAATACAAAGTCGGCTCGTCATGGGCCCAGGGGAGTTGTTGCCAGTCGCTGGCCCAGTCGTAAATCTGCAGGAAATTGTCTTTCTCGTGGGTGCCCATGGTGGCCCCCCTTGGTGTTATTGATAAAAAGACCGGGTCAGACCCGTGCCCTATTCTAGCGAATTAGTGTGCCACTGCGCTGGAGCAAAAGGGGTCTGACCCCTTTCTCTTGCGAACAGCGCGCATGCAGCGGTCACGGCGGTGGGCGTCCGGTTGACCGTTCGCCGGTTCTCGCACAGACTGCTTCATTGCGATGCCATGACCCGCCCGGGACCAAACAATTCGTCATACCGAGTCCGGGCCGTCGCGAATCGGGTAATTGGGTTTACGACACGGTGCCGCTGATTCCCGCTAAGCCAACATCTGCGATCTCGTCGTCCGCACAAGTGTAGAAAAAAAGTCGGGCCGCAACCGTTTTTTTAAACGATACGCAAACTGAAATCGGCCGTAGACAACCGTTCGAAGCCGTCGTTGGTAATCACAACGGTGTCTTCCATGTGCACCGAGCCCCAGCCAATCTCGGAGTGCGGCATGTCGACGTTGACGATCATGTTCGCCTGCAGAACCTGGTCCGGCTTGGTCTGCGGCTGCACCCCATACGGCTTCGGGTCGTCAGTATGTTCCAGCCCCACACTATGGACGACGGGGTCGCGAAACGTGCTCAACCCGGATTTGCGCACGGCCTCGCCCACCGCAGCCGACAATTCGCTGTAACGCACACCCGGTTTCAAATATTCCTGCGCGACCTCCCAGCCCGTCAGCAGGCTGCCGTGGTAATCAAGATGTTTAACGCTGGGTTTGCCGACTACCGCGCAGCGGCCGAAATCGCCATGGTAGTGCCGGTACTGTCCCAGCGCATCCAAAAATATCGGCTCACCGGTTCGTACATATTGCGCCGGCAGTTCGCCGACTCCGCACATCAAATACACACCTCGGCCACCTTGGTGTGCCATCTGCATCATGTAAACGTCTTCCAGCTCGTCCCAGGTCGCCCCTTCGTGCATCGCGTCGGCGGCCGCCAACAAGGCATATTCATTGATTTGCGCCGCTGTGCGCATTAGCTCGATTTCGTCGCCGGTCTTGACCATGCGAATCTCGTTGAATAGTTGTGGCACGTAGCGAATGTTCCCACGGTCGATACCGTGTTCACTCAACAAGTCGGCTATGCGCGCATCGTCGGCACCAAGCATTCGCTTTTCCAAACCCGCCGCTTTCAAAGCCCGCACGAGAGACCACAACGAGCTGGGTGACATCTGCCGGCCAAGCCGCTGCACAATCGATCGCCAGCGCTGTTCCAGTTCGTTGAATTCACCGCCGGCAACGCTCGGCCAACCAGCATAATCGACGCCGCGCGGAGTGCCGTCGTCGAGCAGTTTAGCGTTGGATAGCAAGCTTGCTGCTTCATCCAACGGACTGGTATAGGCAAAGATGTTGTCCACCCAAGTGCCGCGGCCAGCCGCATCGCGGGTCTCGAGTCGCCGCACTTCCAATGCAGGCACGATCAGTGCCGCCGGCGCTGTCGTATCCCTGGGTAGCACGGCAAAGTAGCTGCCATCGTAACCGCCGGGGGTGTTAAACAATCCCCAGTAGTCACTAAAGTAATAGGAGTTGACCGGCAACTGGGCGATCAGGCCGTCGAGGTTCTCGCGCGCCATGATCTCGACCGCGCGCTCGCGGTTCAGCAGCATGGTTCCCCGACCTAAGTACGAGCGCTGACGCGGATCAACATCAACTCCACGCTAGCGCCTTTATCGCCGGGTTCCACCGATACCGGCCGGTCACTCATAAACATCAGCCGGCCCCGATCCCGAATCTCGGCACGCACCGTGTAAATGTGGTCAGCGACGATCCAGGCCGGATCGTAGTCCAGTGTGAACGAAATCGGTACCTGCCCCGGGTTGGAAATCGTCGCGCTGACCACGGTCTTGGACCGCGCGCCCAACCGCTCCGCGTCCAACAGCCACACCTGCACAACGGCCGCCGAATTCAGCGACATGCGTTCACGGAAGGTTATCGTGCCGTCGATCGTGCGCCAGTAGGTCGGCTTATCGACCAGCGGTTTGGTGCCGCCACACCCTGCCAACAGCGTGGCAGCCAGCAGCAACAGGCATCCGCGTACCATCGCTAGCGCTCCCGGATTGCACCCCAGGTCGGGGCTGGTTGGTTATTCGTTTTTGCTCTCGTCGCGATTATACGTCAACGCCCTAACCCAGGTGCGGCGCGGTCAGCGCTTGCGACACTGCCCACAACTGCGCGGCGAGCGTTGCATCGCTCATGTGGGTGCCGGTCGGCACGACCGGATTGCAGTCCTCGAAATAATAGCCACTGACGCCTTTGAGGCTGGGGTGGATCGCGACATAGACCTGGGTTGAGGCGCCTTGATCGGCGGTCTTGAATCCTTTGCGCAACGGTTCGTTCGGGTCCCGCGGCTTGCCGGTAATGTAGCGGCCGAGATTGGTCGCAACCAGGCCCGGGTGGATTGCGTTGGCTGACACAGACGTGCCCGCGTACATGCGCGCCAGTTCGAACGCGAACAAGGCATTGGCAAGTTTGGTCTGCCCGTAGGCGGTGAAGGGCTTGTAACCGCGGTCCCACGACAGGTTGTCGAATTCGATGCCGGCTTTCGGTGCGTTCTTGTAGCCAATGCTGCTGACCATGACGATTCGGCCCTCCGGCGCCGCCTCGACCTGCGGCAGCAAGCGCGTCGTCAAAATAAAATGCCCCAGGTGGTTGACGACGAACTGCTTTTCAATTCCGTTGACCTGCTCGAGTTCCGGCAAAGCCATGATGCCGGCATTGCACATCACCACGTCGAGCGGCCCGTCCATGGCCTGGACCGAATCGGCGCAGGCGACCACCGAATCGAAATCGGTCAGCTCACAGACCAGCGGCGTCGTTTTGCCACCGACACTGTCGCAGGCATTCACGGCCTTTTCCATCATCCGCGCCGTGCCGATCACATGCGCCCCGTGTGCGGCGATGGTTTTCATCGACTCGTAACCGAGCCCGGAGTTGCAGCCGGTGATCAACACCGTCTGGCCGGTCAGATCGATGCCCTCGGCCACTTCATCGGCCGTGGTCGCAAAACCAAACGGGCTGACCGGGATGTCCTCGATCGAGGCCAGCAGTTCGGCGGGGAGCAATGACGCCAAGGTCAGGGTTGAACCGGACTGGATGAAGCCGCGGCGGTTGATGTTCTTGGCCATGTTCGTGCTCCTTAATTATCGGTGCGGCGGCGGAAGCCTGCGTTAGCTAGCGGTTCAGGTACCGGTTGTTGTGGCTGCAATTTTCGGCTTTTGTCCCACCGAATGGGCCCACAGCGCGCGGACCGACCGTAGGCTGATCAAACACCCGGGTCGGCCCGTGTTCCGGAAGGTGAACGCTTCCGCCGAAAAACCGGGTCTGACCCCGGTTTTCCTTAAAATACGCCCCATGGACATCGACATCATTACAGAACCGGACGTCTCGCCGGCGCAGATGGCGGAGCTGGCTGTCGAGGCCGAACGGTATGGCGTCCGGGCGCTGTGGTCGTCCAACTATCATTTTCACTACGATGCCTTTCTCGCCCTGGAACCGGCCGCGGCGGCCACATCGAAACTGCATCTGGGTGTACTGGCGGTCAGCCCGTGGGAAATGCATCCACTGAAGATGGCCAACGCGATCCTGACGCTGAATGAAATGTCCAACGGCCGCGCGATGATCGCGGTCAGCGGCGGTGGCGGACTGCTCGGTGCAATGGGCTGGCGCCTTTCCAACGATGGACCCATCTGGCCGTATCAGGACCCGGTCAAGCGGGTCAGCGAGCCGGACCGGCGGGTGCGAGCCATGCGTGAATGCATCGAAGTGCTGGACATCGCGCGCTCCGGTGAGTTCAGCAAGGGCTACGACGGTGGCATGTTCGTGATCCGCCGCCCGTTCGGGATGCAATGGGCCAAGTGCGACGGACCGCTTCTATATACCTGTTCCAGTTGGCCGCAAACGATTCGCCTGGGCGCACGGATCGCCGACGGCATCCAGTTCAGTGACTACACCCCGGAGATGATGCCCGAGGCGATGGAACTCGTGAAGGCAGGGCTGGCAAAACGCGACCAGCCGGCCGACGCGTTCCGGATCGGTAACTTTTGGGCCTGGCACATCAAGAAAGATCTCGAAGCCTCAATGTATGAAGCCCGGCGCGAATTAATCTGGCGCGGCGCAATCATCGGTCAAATCGCGAAGGACATCCGTCCGTTTTGCCATGACGACGCGGAACTGCAGTTGGTCCTGGACAACTGGGAGGACCTGCGCATCGCCTTCAGAAACCGCAGCGGCAAAATCGACAGCATTCCCGCCGACCTGATCAATCGGCTGATCGCCGGCATGGCCTCAGCCGGTGACCTGGGAGACATCGACCGGGAAATCGAACGCTATAAAGTATTTGCTGACGGTGGCCTGACCGAGCTGTCGATCCGTTTGTTCGACGAGCCGATGGAAGGATTGAAGATGATCGGCGAACGCGTGGTGCCGGCGTTCCAATAACAGGTTAAGCGCCTTGCCGGACCTCATGAATACGATGCGCCAGGCAATCTCATTGCTGGTATCGACAACACTCGCCGTTGGCGCGACGCTGGCGTCGGCGACCCCGTTACCGGACACGACCACCGACACGTTCTGCACCGCCGTGCAGGAGATCCTGGCCGGAACGACGGTACCCAGCGAACCGACGGTCTATCCGGATATGGCTTCGTTTCGACAGTCGAAACCGACACCACGGCCATTGACCACCTCGCAAGTCGTCACGCTGGATGCACAAGGCCGGCCCAAGATGGTCTCCTGCAAGGTCAAGTCGGCCGATCACATCAGGTCGGAGTACGGTGCGGATGCCGCAGGCCCGCAACGCTACTGCCGCGAGATCACCGTCATGGTGCACGCCAAGGTCGTAGAAAAACTCGAAGCCGAGGACCCGGAACTGGCGGCCACCGTTCGCAGCTATATTATCGAACCCGATGAACCGCAACCGACCGGGGCCATGTACCTGTCCCCGTTCCCGCTGGCGTTTGCAG
>JAPUGB010000216.1 GCA_027293165.1 Gammaproteobacteria bacterium | reverse complement strand
CGTGACCGGCTCGGCGCACTGGGGGTCGAGATTGCCGTGTTCGAGACGGCGGGCAATCGTCCGGATCGCGGTGACTTCATGGACGCGATGCGGCGCAATCAACTGGCACTGACATCAGCCGCCAGGGACCTCTCCCAGGGTATGGGTGGGGATTAATCCACCGGCATTGAGTGACCTCTCGGTGCTCGATTTGAGGTCTTGCCAACCACGTTCTTTTGATAGATATTGCGTTTGCCGTTCGGCCCACCATCGCCCCCCGAGGAAGTTATGGCTAACTATTTTTCTAAGATTTTCGGCGCTTCGCCGGTTGGCCCGATTCAGGAACACATGGAGCTGTGCTACGAGGCCGCTAAGGAGCTGATCACCTTTTTCGATTACGTCGCCCAAAGCGATTGGGACAAGGTGCAGGATTCCCGCGCCCGTATTGTGCAACTGGAAAACGAAGCCGACGAGATCAAGAAGCAGGTCCGGTCAAACCTGCCCAAGAGCATGTTTATGCCGGTGGCCCGCGAAGATCTGCTCGAACTCGTACTGGTTCAGGACCGCATACCCAATCGGGCGCGCGACGTTTCCGGGCTGGTCATTGGCCGAAAAATGGAGATCCCGGTGGCCATGCACGATCCCTTCCTGAAATTTGTATCGCGCAACGTCGATGCTGCGAAGAAAGCCCGCAAAACGATCCGGGAGCTGGATGAACTGTATGAAACGGGGTTTCGCGGCGCCGAGGCGGAGCTGGTCGAATCATTGGTCGATGAGCTCGATCAGATTGAGAACGATACCGATGACATGCAGGCCGGTCTGAGGGCCCAACTGTACGCCATGGAGGAGGATCTACCGCCGATCGATGTGATGTTCCTGTACCGGGTGATCGAGGTGATGGGAGACATCGGCGACATGGCGGAACGAATCGGCCGCCGTCTTGAAGTCATGATGGCGCACTAAGGCGTATCCATGGAGCTTATGTACGTTTACATAGGCCTGGCGGCCCTGTTCGGTTTGTTTATGGCCTGGGGCATAGGCGCCAACGATCTGGCCAACGCGATGGCGACCTCGATCGGTTCCGGGGCGCTGACGATCAAGCAAGCGTTACTGGTTGCAGCCGTGTTCGAGTTTGCCGGCGCCGTACTGGCGGGCGGCGAGGTCACGTCGACAATTCGCAAAGGCATGATCGATACAGCCACCCTGGTCGATCAACCGGATACGCTGATATTCGGCATGCTCGCTGCGTTGCTGGCTGCCGGTGTGTGGTTGCTGATTGCCTCACGTAAGGGCTGGCCGGTGTCGACGACCCATTCCATCGTCGGCGCAATAGTCGGGTTCGCGGTCGTCGGAGTCGGTGCGGATGCGGTCCAATGGGCAAAGGTCGGTACGATCGCGGCTAGCTGGGTGGTCTCGCCGTTAATCGCAGGAATCATTGCGTATTTCACGTTCACGTCGATCAAGTGGCTGATCTTGATCCGGCCCGACCCGTTGGTGCGCGCCCGCCGTTATGCGCCGATGTATATATTCATTGCGGTTTTTCTGATTGTCCTGATGACCTTATTTAAAGGTCTCAAGCACGTAGGCCTGGAACTCGATACCGCCAGCTGCTACGCGGTTGCATTTTGTTTCGCGCTGTTGATCGCAATTGTCGGTCGGTGGTTTATTGCCCGCATTCCGATCGATGAAAAAGCCAATCGGCGATTTCATTTCTATACGGTGGAAAAAGTGTTTGCCGTGCTGATGGTCATTACGGCTTGCAGCATGGCCTTCGCGCACGGTTCCAACGACGTCGCCAATGCGATTGGTCCGGTGGCGGCCGTGATCAGCATTGCCCAGGAGGGTGTCGTCGGCCAGCAATCGGCTGTATCGATCTGGATCCTGATTCTCGGCGGTCTTGGCATCGTCGCCGGGCTCGCGACGTACGGCCGTAAGGTCATCGCAACCGTCGGCAGTCACATCACGCAACTGACCCCCAGCCGTGGTTTTTCGGCCGAGGTCGCGGCAGCATTCACGATCGTGTTTGCATCGAGCACCGGCATGCCGGTTTCGACCACCCACACGCTGGTTGGGGCTGTGCTTGGTGTCGGTATGGCCAAGGGAATCAGCGCGATTAATCTCGGCATCGTCGGCCGAATCTTTCTGTCTTGGGTCATCACGATCCCGGCCGGAGCGATACTGGCGATTATCTTCTTTTATATTCTCCGAGCTGTTCTCGGATGAGTAAAAGCGGCGCAGATGGCGCCGGGTTGGCGCGTTGATCGGTTTGGCGCCGCAGCGGATGTGCGGCAACTACGCTAGCAAAAACAGCGAATGCCGCTGTCGTCAAATCCCTGCATGCAGAAACTGACGCAGCGGCACCACCTAAGCTGATGCTTACTCGGCCGTAATCCAGTCCCCGCCCTGGAAGCCGCAACCGATCTCCAGACCCGACGGCTCGCCTTCGTAATAGCGAAGCTGGGAATCGCCCAGGTCACAGGTACCGATCAGAGCTTCGGTCGGGCACATGCCGTCACTGTGGGCCGCATCGCGGTTGTCGTCGGTTGTACCGATTTCGTCACAGGCGGCCGCTGTCGCCGGTTCCGTACAGGCTTTGTACGGGCCGGCAAACATATTTTCCATGACATATACGCAAGCCCCGCCGGATTCGTGCGATCCGGCACCTGCGACCGTGTAGCCGCCGACGAGCAACAGCGCTGCGGCTGCACTAAGAAAGTGGATTACTTTCATTGTCCTAATTCTCCCCAAAGATTATTTCGTAATTATTAGCGCCTGCATCATAGCAAATCGGTGGGCACTCTGAGGCGCCATACGGGTGGACGCGCGCTGCGCTCACTCCGCGGTCACCGGCCAACGGCTGGCAATACGACGGTTGCAGCGGTACAGGCCGGGCTCGTTGCGGACCGTTGCATCGACTCGATACATTCAACCGCACCGACGGCCGATCGCAGCGTTCGCCCTCTACAATTCCGACAGCGGTGGTTCGTCCTCCGACTCCACCACGATTGGTGCAGGCTGCGCTTCCCGCACGAACGTTTCGAAACTGGTCATATTGGGTTCGGTCCAGGCCTCGGGCGCATGCATATGCCGCGGAAAGTGTCGTTCGGTATATGCCCGAATCTTCTGCGGCAGCTCGTCAGTACTGTTCAACATGACGACCGTCGTGATATAGAACAGCCGGCCCGGCGTTTCGCCCATCAGCATCCATGGAATCCACGGCGCTTCTTTGGTCCATGCGCCCGTTGCTGGTGCCTTCATCAGATTCGGATCGTTTAGCGCCGACAGCGACGTGTGTATCTGAAAACTCTCTGTCGTCTTGTACCAGTCGCCTCCGTATTCCCGCGGCCACTGTTCTTTGGTCAGCGGTGACGGCCAGCGTGGGTGTACGTCGAAGGATACGATCGCTTTGTCGCCGATGATGATCCACGGAAGTATGAAAGGAAACTCCAGCGTCTCGCTGGCGCCTTCTTCGCCGAAGGTCTGTTTGAAAATTGGCGCGTAGTGCGAATTGACCGGATCGTTATGGACCGGGTACACCTTGACCGTTTCTTCGATCAACGGGTTGTACCAGGTCTCGAGAATATCGCCGGAGCGCAAATCGGTGTAATAGGACACCTCGCGATGCAGGTTTTCGAAACGCCCGTCCGGCAGGCGCGTGACGCGACTCATGCCGAATCCTTCATAGCCGAACAGGGGCGTATTGACGACGTCGTTGCCGGTCGTCGCGATGATCTTGCCCTTGTAGTAACCACAGGTTTCGACGCCATCTTCGAGGCTGGAGGCGAGCTTTATCCACGCGAGCAGATTGTCTTCTGGCCGGGAGAAATCGAGGTTCAAGCTCTCCTGGCGCTCCGGTTCCGGGGCCGCACAACCTGCCGCCAGTGCGCCGATGCCGGCCCCGAGGCCAACGAGCGTTCGGCGGCTCATCAGCCGAGGATCAAAGTTTTGTAAGGACATCTTGTTGTTATGCCTCGACACAACTGGTGCAGAGCATACCCGAATGGGAAAGTTCAGGCTAAGCAGAGCTGCAACAGCGACCGCAGGACGCCAGTCCATCGGCATGGTCGGCAGAGGCTTGCGCTATACCCCGATGGGCGTCTAACCTCTGCAACGTTGCCGGGCCTTCGATTCGGCTGGCACCGGGGAGAAAACAAAATGAACAAGTATCCCGCTCGGGTCCGAGGGTCTTTTCCTGCCTTGATTGCCGGTGCGAGCCTGCTGATGAGCCTGCCCGCCAGCGGGGACATGGTCAGCGAACGCTGTGCCACTGCGGCGCAGGCGTTTGTCACGTCGCTGTCGGCTGAGCTGAGACCGTCCGTGGCGGTCCCGTTTGACTCCGACGCACGCCGGGAATGGGCCTTCCGGCCGGGGTCGGATATCCGCAAAGAAGGCCTGGCGTTTCGCGATATGACCGATGAACAGCGCGTCGCGGCACATCGTTTGGTGGCCTGCGCGCTGAGCAGCCAGGGATATCAGAAAGCGGTCGCCATCATGCACCTGGACGACATCGTGATGGCGAATTTCCATGAAACAGTGTTGGCATCTCTACCGGGGCCATTTGAAATGGGAGCGGAATTCTACTGGCTGGCAGTATTTGGCGACCCTGGCGGCGACGCTCCGTGGGGCTGGCAGCTTGAAGGTCATCACCTGGTCCTGAATTTCACGGTCGTAGACGACGCGATTGCGGTGACGCCCGCTTTCCTCGGCGCCGATCCGGCAGAAGTGCAGCGAGGCCCATTGGCAGGCTGGCGCGTTATGGGTCAGGAAATGGACCTGGCATTCGCGCTACTTGCCAGTTTGACAGACGCACAACTCGAAACGGTCATCCTCAGCGAAGATCTGCCGCAAAACGTTTTTACCGGCACTGCAGGAAAGGGTGGCGTGTTGACCGAATACGAAGGATTGCCCGTCGCAGAACTGGACGACGGCCAGCAGCAACGGCTGTGGGCTTTGGTTGCCGAGTACGTGAACAATGCAGATGCTGCGCTTGCTGCGAAACAAATGGAGCGCATTCGTGCAGATGGCCTGGATAATATTTATTTCGCGTGGATGGGGCCGCGAACTCCCGGCAATTCGGTGTATTACCGCATTCACGGACCGTCGATATTGATCGAGTACGATCATGGGCAGGACCTGCGCAGCCGCAAGCGAAAAGCGGACCCAAACCATATACACACGATTTATCGTGATCCGAGCAATGATCACGGTGAGGACTGGCTAAGGCGGCATTACGCCGAAAGTCCGCACCACCAGTAAAGTGGCGGCCATGAGCCCTACCGGCGAAGGATTTAGCCCAGGATTCTCGAAGCTTGATATGAGTGAAAGAACCGACACCAGTCGTCCACTACCGAACCGGATGATCGGTCGCCGGCAACTGCTAGGTGGCGGTGCGGCACTATTCACCTGCATGCAACTGCCGGTGGCCCGAGCGGATCTGGATTTCGACGACCCAGACGACCTGCTTACGGCGGCGGTCAAGCTGCGCGGCACGCTGGACGATCGCATGGTCATATGGTGGATGAAGGGCGTCCGTTACGGCGTCGTCAAAGACGAGCTGAACCCACTGTTCAATATGCTGGTCGGAAGTTTCAGCCGGTATAAAGAAGTCCCCGGTCGCGGTTACCGGGTGACGATGCTTGAGCTCGGTTACCTGACGGATCTGGAGACCGGCGAGCCGCTGGACGAGTTCAAAAACCCCTACACCGGTAAAGTCGTCAAAGTTCCGGAGCAGCGTCTTGGACCGCTTCCTGTCATGCTGACTTCTTCCGGAGTCGAAATCGACTCGGGTGCAACATTTGCAGAAATCGACCTCAAAACCCGTCTCGGACCGGCGATCGTCGAGGGCGACGATATCTGGTTGCGGGAAGACAGCACGGCAAAAGTCGACTCGGATCTGCCGATGATGGGTAAGCACGTTTATAACGAACTGGTGACCTACCGCGGCCGTGTCAGTGATGTCAACAATCCGGATCTGGCGGCGGCGCCGGCTACTGTCGCGTACCAGAGTGTTACGAGCTGGCGCGAGTGGTTTAAAAGCGGTGGCATGCCGGGTCATACGACCGCACGCGCGGCGGGCAGGAAAATATTTTCGGTCGATGAACTTCCTGCCGATTACCTGGCCGCGGCGCAGGCGCGGCATCCAGAGATCATCGCGGATCCGGAAGCGGCGCTGGATGCACCGGCGCCAGTGCCGCATTAAGACTGCATGCTTTGAATCTGGTGCTACCAGCGTTGCACGAAGCCGGTGCTGACCGCGAATACGTCGGCGTCATTGTTGATGCCGAGTCCAAATTCCACATCGAGCTGCAGACGGGGATTCAGCAGGTAAGTCATGCCGCCATCGACGCTGTGGACGGGGTTCGAACCTTCTTTGAAGATGCCCAAATAGGCAACGAAGAAGGCCAGCTTGCCCCGCGGAAATTCCACACCCAGGGACGGTTCCACGACAAACCGCCGTTGGCCGTTCTCTTCCGGATAGCGAATGTCGAAGGTCCCGTAGGGCTGCGGACCCGACGGCCGTCCATAAGACCATATGAAGTTAGCTTGAGGCTCAACGGCGTCGGAGTCGCCCAATGGAACTGACAGCGAGCCGAGCAACGCCGCCCTGAAGCCGATGGACCGGTCTGGGGTAAAGCGCCATTTAACCTGGACTTTGGGATCGGCAAAGTCGCTTTCCCCCGGATCCCGATCTTCGTAGCCATCCCACAAGACACGAAATTCCAGTGCTTCCCGCCAGCCGATGCGGAAGTTGAACTGACCGACCGTCAGTTTTTCATTGTTGGAGTCGATCTCAACATATTTGACTCCGCCCTCCAGCTGAACGTGACCTGGCGGCACGGTGCCCGGACTCTCGGCGAAGCTGGGCCGATCCGCGTTGAGTCCACTCGGCACGACGTCCGGATCCGCTGTCTCCGCGGCATTCGCATCGATTATCAGCAGCAGGCAGACGAGCAAGGCTGGCTGCGCGAAAATCAAACGGAAGTGGCGCCGGATGCACCTCCGCCGGTTCCGCATTAGGCTCGGGCCTCGCTGATTTCGGCGGCCAGATCGCCGAGCGAGCTTACCGGCGGGCTGCAACTCATGCCGCGGCAGACGTAGGCGATCGTGCTGGCAGAAGGT
>JAPUGB010000215.1 GCA_027293165.1 Gammaproteobacteria bacterium | reverse complement strand
GAGGGAGATGTACTCATCGACGTTCGCTATTCGTCGTTGAATTATAAAGATGCGCTGTCAGCGACCGGCAACCCGGGTGTCTCCCGCAACTTTCCTCATACCCCGGGTATCGACGCGGCAGGCGTTGTGCTGGAATCCGCTGTCGACGAATTCGCTAGTGGGGATGAGGTTCTCGTCACCGGCTTCGACCTTGGTATGAATACCTGTGGTGGTTTCGGGCAACGTGTTCGAGTGCCCGCTGGCTGGACTGTGCCGCTTCCAGCAGGGCTGACATTGCGCGAAAGCATGGTCCTCGGTACGGCTGGCCTCACTGCAGCTTTGTGTGTCGACAAGCTTGAAAGTGCGGGCATGAACATCAACTCCGGCCCGATACTGGTGACCGGTGCCACCGGCGGGGTGGGATCGGTAGCAGTCAAATTGCTCGCACAGCTTGGCTATGAGGTTGCAGCGGTTACCGGTAAAGCCGATCAGCACGAGTTTCTAGAACGTCTGGGCGCAACCCGCATCCTCACCCGGGAAGAAGCCCGTGAGGGCGCTGCGAAACCACTACTCAAGGAAACCTGGGGCGGAGGGGTAGACACCGTCGGCGGAGAAATACTCTTCAACACGGTCAAGAGCCTTCGTTATGGGTGTAGCCTCGCGGCCTGCGGGTTGGTGGATTCGCCACAGATTCCTGCCAACGTACTGCCGTTCATCCTGCGTGACGTCAACCTGCTCGGCGTGGATTCGGTGGAACTGCCGCTCGCTCGGAAGATAGAAATCTGGGAAAAGCTGGCGGGTGCCTGGAAGCTTGAGCATTTGTCGGAACTCGCAGAACCCCTCAGCCTGGATGATCTCGATGGCGCGATTGATCGCATCCTGGAAGGTCGAATGATAGGCCGTGGGGTCGTCGATCTTGCCACTTAATACTCGGGCGACGTTGCCGGTTGGTAGCCGCATAGATTGGCGATGGCAAACGGAACATCTATCCAAAACATCAAAATCGCAGCGCGGTTGTCACGGTAAATCTTGAGTTAATCTCGGCGGAGTCTGGCGGAGAGAGCGATCGGACTCGGGTAGCGGAAAATAACCAGGTAGCTGGATATCACCAGCGTCAGTACCGTTGCGCCTTGAATGATGTGTGCAGCTTCGGTACCCATCAGCGCAGCACTGACCGCCACGTAACTCAACAGTAATGAGAACTCGGAAGCCTGCCCGAGCCGGAAACCGATCTCCCAGGACGTTTCTTTTGTCTCCCCTTGCCTGGACAGCAGAAATGCGAAAACCGTCGGTTTCGTGACGACGAGAGCAGCGGCAAGCAAGACGGTCGGAAGCAAAACGTTCATCAGTAGTCCGATGTCCAACCCGGCGCCCACGGAGAAGAAGAACAGCACGAGAAAAAAGTCTCTCAAGGGGCGCAGATTTTCAGCGATGTATTGAGCGATGGGGCTGGTCGCGAGGGCGACGCCGGCGATGAACGCGCCAATTTCCAGAGAAAGACCCGCGAATAAAGCGAGGCTGGCGATGCCCAGACACCAGCCGAGGGCCAGTAGGAAGATGTATTCGTGGAATGCATCAAAGCGCTTGATGAGCGGTAAGAGGAAATACCGACCGCCAGCAAAAGCGACCAGGGAGACCAAGGGTAGCGCCAACAGGACGGTAGCCAGGTCACTCAATACCGAGGACTGCGCGTCCCCATAACCGGCCAGGACCAGGAGTGCCGTAATTGCCAACAGATCCTGGATGAGCAGTAGGCTGACAACAATTTCTCCGATGTGTCGGTGATGCAACACCGTCGTAGGGAGCAGTTTGATACCGATGATAGTGCTCGAAAACGTCACCGCAATCCCGGTGACAATAGCTTCGATTACGGTGAAGCCAAAGGCGAGCATGAGCAGAAAGCCAACCAGGAAGAACACGGCAGTGCTCCCCAGAGCAGTGAGCAGCGTTTTGCCCGCCATGTTCCTGAGCTTGTTGGGCGGTAGGTCCAGTCCGACGAGAAACAGCAAAAAAATGATGCCGACCTCGGCGATTTCCGAAAGCAACTTGGGGTCCGAGACAAGCTTGAAGCCATGAGGTCCCAGAAGACAGCCAACTGCTATGTACGCCACCAAGACTGGCTGTCTGGTGTAGAGCGCTGCGGTGGCGAGTAACGCGGCCCCAGTGAAGATCAGAAAAAAGGACTCGATAATTCCTGAGCTAGGCAAATCTCCGTATCCGTCGGTGGGCGGGGTTGGGTTCCAGCACCGAAGCTTGATAGTAATCCGTGTAAGGTGCAAGCGTGCTGAGAGCCGTTTGTGCCGAGCGCCCGTCAGGTAGCAGGTAGCTGTCGAATCCACAACGATTAAGGTAGTAGAGGAGTTCCGGATGCACGTCGCCGACCGCTCTGAGTTCGCCGGTGAACTCGAAGCGTGTGCGCAACAACACCGCCAGGGACAATCCACGACCGTCGCTGAAGACCGCGAAGTTGATGGCAATCAACGGCGCCTCACAAAACCGGGCATCCGGCTCAGCATCACCTGGCAGCAACAGGCCGTCGCCGGATTCTGGCAGCCATGCGTCCACGGGAACGATACGGCGTGCGCCATTACCGGGAGCTTGTGCCTCAACCAATTCCCAATCGTCCTGGGTGATCTTGCTGTGCTTAATCAGCGTTGGCATAAACGCGCTCCTTGAATGGATCCATCCCGACCCGCCGAAAACAGCTTAAAAATGGTTCGTTTTCGTGGCGGTGATCCAGATAGACCTGAAAAATCGTTTCGATCCTGTTAGGCACTTCCTCACGAGAGAATGAAGGGCCGATGATCTGACCGAGAGATGCCCCGTTGCCTGCGTGCCCCCCGAGGGAGACCTGGTAGAACTCAGCGCCTTTCTTGTCTACGCCAAGAATGCCGATATGACCCACATGGTGATGACCGCAGGCGTTCATACATCCGGAGATATTGATATCCAACGGACCAAGATCGTGCTGATAGTCGTAACCGTCGAATTTGCGCTGAATGGTTTCAGCGAGAGGTATCGATTTGGCGTTGGCAAGGGAGCAGTAGTCGCCACCCGGGCAGCATATGATGTCGGATAGGAGGCCGACATTATTGGCACCCAGCTGCGCCGCGTCGGCTTGTTGCCACAGTTCGAAAAGCTCATCTAAGCGGACGTCGGGCAGCACGAAATTCTGCTCGTGGCTGATGCGTATCTCACCGAACCCGTATTGATCCGCCCACTCAGCCACCGCGTCCATCTGCACGTCCGAGACATCTCCCGGCGGTACACCGGTGATTTTGGTCGACAGGGTGACGATGGCGTAACCGGATTGTTTGTGCGCAGCCACGTTGTGTCGCAGCCAACGGTCAAATGCCGGTTCCTCCAGGCGTTGTTTTCCCAGGACATCTCCACCGTCAGGTTGTGAATGGTATGCGGGGGGTTGGAAGTGAGCCTCAATGCGGGTGATGTCGTCGTCGTTTAACGTGCTGGGAGAACCCTTGAGATGTGCCCACTCCGTGTCGACCTTGTCGCGGAATCCATCAGCTGTCATGGCGCGTACCAGTATCTTGATACGCGCTTTGTATTTGTTGTCACGCCGGCCGTAACGGTTGTAAACCCTGAGGATCGCTTCGAGGTAGGTCAACAGATGCTGAACGGGTAATCCGCGCCGAATGGTCTGGCCG
>JAPUGB010000214.1 GCA_027293165.1 Gammaproteobacteria bacterium | reverse complement strand
ATATTGGTATTTATGACGTATAATTGCGTATATGCTTCTGGATAAGTCTGATCATGCCATCCTCAGCATCCTGCAGACGGATGGCCGTATCAGCAACGTCGACCTTGCTGAACGCGTCAGTTTGTCTGAGTCAGCCTGCCTGCGCCGAGTCCGAGCGCTGGAACAATCCGGGCTCATCAAGGGTTACGCCGCGCAGGTGGATCAGCAAATGCTGGGTCTACCGGTTAACGTGTTCGTCAATATCACGCTGGAACACCAGGATCTGGCAGACCTCAGCGCTTTCGAAGAAACAGTCCAGAACATTCCCGAAGTCATGGAATGCTACCTGATGACCGGAGAGCACGACTACCTGTTGCGGGTCGTTGTTGCCGACGTGAATGACTTTGAACGAATTCACCAGAATTTCCTGACCCGGCTTCCTGGCGTCGATCGCGTCAATTCGAGCTTTGCGCTTCGCACCGTTCGCAAGACGAATCAGCTACCGATAAGTTAGATCGACCGGCATAACGCGATCCGTGCCCAACTTCGGGGGCGGGGCGGTCAATCAGTACTTCGACTGGGGCAGGTCGGCACCGCGTTGTAACGGCGGTTGTTCTTTAATCGTCGGGTCAATCGCATGATAGGTCTGCCCGATCGTGTCCGCGTCATCCAGGCAGTCGACAAGCAGGGCACCCAAGTCCGCGCGGCTGATGATGCCCATCGCGGTATGGTCGACGGTCTTGATGGCTGCGCCGCTGGGCGGATCCGAGTTCATGCCCCCGGGCCTCAGGATTGTGAAATCCAGACCACTGGCGCGGAGGTAATCCTCCGCCTTGGTCTTCAGTTCCATGGCCGGGCCGAGAAATTCCCAGGCTTTTTCGGATAATACTGGGCGGCTATCACCGGAACCGACGGCGGTAACCATCAGTAGCCGCTTCACCCCCGCCGCTTTGGCGGCATCGACGATGTTTTTGGTCCCGTCGAAATCGGGCCGGGGTGTCTCGCCGCGTTTACCGCCGACCGTGGTGATAACCGCCCGAAACGTGCCGGAGGCGAACGCAACTTCAACGCCGGGTGCGTCGAGCACGTTCCCGACGACCAGGTTTGCGCCCAGCGCCGTCAAGGGCTCGATCACCGCATCCGGCCGGACGAATGCGGTGATCGGTTCGCCACGTTCCGCCAGCAAGCCTGCAGTCTCGAGTCCTGTGCCGCGGGTCGCTCCAAACAGAAGAATTCGGGCTGGCATCTGATGTTCCTCGGTTGTTGAAATTGTTCGAGCCGGGCAGCGCCGATGGGATCATACCCCCCTCCCAGAGCTCATTGAACCGCCGTTCATGGCTGGCTGCAAGGAGCCGGCTTCCAGTGATGAGCAACTGCTCGGTACCCATTTCGCAGATCGGATTGATCTGGGGACCGGCCTTTCTTATCCGGTGTCGCAGGTCTTATGATCCACGCTGAGATCCTGGAAAAGAGGTCATCTGCGTGACGACAGTAAACAAAGTTCGAAATCCCTACACCGGTGAGCGCGACTACGAGTTCCCGGAACCGACTGGCAGTCAGATTGCCGAAGTCGCGCAGCGGTTGCGCAGCCATCAGGCCGCCTGGGCAGCGAAGTCCATGGCACAACGCGTCGCCGTCCTGCGTGAGTTCGGTCAACGGTGGGGACTGCATCGCGCCGAAATCCTCGCGGCGATCCAGACGGATACGGGGCGCAGCCATGTGGCCAGGCTCGAAACCGACAGTATCCCGGATACGATCGAACGCGTCGTCAGCGATATTCAATCGGCTTTTACCGAGCCGGAACCGCGTTCAGCGGGTATTGCGGTCATCACCGGATGGCAGCACCGGGTCCCTTACGGACTGATAGGCAATATTGCGCCGTGGAATTTCCCGATAATTCTGTCATTCATCGATACACTGCCGGCGCTCGCGGCCGGCAACGCAGTGCTGGTAAAACCCAGCGAAGTGACCCCGCGCTGGGTCGAGCCGGTCCGGCGCGTAATCAGCGAGGTACCGGAGTTGAGTGATGTGCTCGAGCTGCTGCCGGGCACGGGGCAAACCGGCGCGGCGGTAATCGAACACGTCGATGCCGTGGCGTTCACCGGCAGCGTTGCGACCGGACGCAAAGTCTACGAGGCCGCCGCCCGCCGCTTCATCCCGGCGTTTCTCGAGCTGGGCGGAAAAGACCCGGTGATTGTGCTGGAAAGTGCCGATGTAAAATTTGCGGCCGATACGGTGACCAATTGCTCGGTCGGAAGCACCGGCCAGGCCTGTCAGTCACTCGAGCGCGTCTATGTGGCGCGTCCGTTGCTGGACGAGTTCGTCGCTGAAGTCGTCGCGGTCGCCGAAAGCGTGACACTAAACTATCCGGACATCGACGCTGGCCTGATCGGGCCGTTCATCTTCGAAAAGCAGCCCCACATCGTCATGGAACACCTGCGCGATGCGGTTGCAAAGGGTGCGGAGATTCAATGTGGCGGCGAGATCATCGATCACGGCGGGCAGTGGATACGCCCGACCGTGCTGACGAATGTCCGCCAGGACATGAAGGTGATGCAGGAGGAAACCTTTGGTCCGGTGATTCCGATCATGGCATTTGATTCCGTTACTGAGGCGATCGAGTTGGCCAATGACAGCATTTACGGACTGTCGGCATCAGTCTTCGCCGGGTCTTTGGAGGAAGGCCGGAACATTGCGCAGCAACTCAAAGCCGGCGCGGTCAGTGTCAACGATGCATCGCTGACCGCCTTCGTGCACGATTTCTCCCACGATTCGTTTGGTTTTTCAGGTTTGGGTTCCAGCCGCTTTGGGCCCAGCGCCGGCCTGCGTTACACCCGCGAACAGGCGATCCTCGAAAACGACTCCGGGCAGGCCGTCGTCGCTTCCATCATCCAGAGCAGTTGAACCATCGTCGAACCGGAATCAACTGCGTCGTCTGATTATCCCCGGCCCGCGTACTCATGGTACGTGGTCACGGTTCTGACACTGCTATACGTCAATTCCTTCCTGGACCGTACTGTCATCTCGCTGGTTATCGATCCGATAAAGGAGGACTTCGGTGTCAGTGATACCGCGGTCAGCCTGCTGTCCGGACTCGCATTTGCGCTGTTCTACAGCGTGCTCGGCATCCCGATGGGATGGCTCGCAGACCGGCGCTCACGGCGTTGGATTATTGGTCTGGGTGCGACCGGCTGGGCCATCATGGCGAGCCTCGGCGGTATCGCACAAAACTACACGCAGTTGTTTCTCGCCCGCGTTGGTCTGGGTGTTGGCGAAGCGACGTTCATGCCGTCGGCTTTCTCGATGATCAGCGATTATTTTCCGCGTGACCGGTTCGCGCGTGCCTATGCCGTTTTAATGCTGGGCGCACCGCTCGGTGCCGGAGTCGCTTTTGTCGTTGGCGGTCTCGTGGCCTCCTACGCCGAATCGGTGGGTACCGTGCAGCTTCCCGTGCTGGGCGAGATCCGATCCTGGCAATTGGTGTTCCTGATCACCGGTTTGCCGGGAATTGTTCTGGCACTGTGGGCGCTGATATTTTTCCTGACCTTTCCGCAGGGCACAAACGTGGCTGCGTTTCAGCTAATCACACCGAACCAGATGCGGGCCCAGGTGTCGGCCGTGTTCCTGCTGGTAACGAATGTCTTCGGGCTGGGCCTGGGCGCCACCATGGTGGCGCTGCTGACCGATTACGTCTTCGGTGCGCCGGCGTTGGTAAATTACTCGCTGGCCCTGGCATCAGTGCTGGTCGGAGTGCCGGCGCTGGTCTGCCTTATCCTTGGACTCAAACCGTACCGACAAAGCCTGAAAGAGGCGGATCGGTGGCTGAGCTCTGCAGCGCGGACCGGCAGCTAGCCCTTCTCGCGGCGGTAATCGGCGACGTACTGCTCAGCTGCCTGACCCAGCGGCACGTTCTCCGGCCGCGTTTGCAGCACCGAGTCGTAAAGCGCCCGCTCTTTCGCGAAGTAGGTCTCGTCAATGTCGGCAAACGCCACCCAATCCTCATCGGTAAAAGCCTTACGCGCCAGGTCGGTACTCGGCGCATGGTGACCCATGCGATTGTGGATGTAGTCAACGTAGGCCAGGCTCGCGTCTTCGTAGTCCGTGACCGCTGCGGCGCCCTCGCTTTGCAGGGCTTGTTTGCAAGCAGAATACCGCTTCAGGTGTTCCTGGTTGCCGTCGAGCCGCCGGTACACTTCGGCGATAATCTCCTCGTTTTCCGGATCGTTCATGTCAATTTTTGAGGCGAGTCGTTCGAGCATATTGATGTC
>JAPUGB010000213.1 GCA_027293165.1 Gammaproteobacteria bacterium | reverse complement strand
TGCTGCGCCTGCCATTTCAGATCTTTCGCCCGCCTCCTTGCCATTCGCCGACCAAGCAATTCGACACTGCCCTGCTCAGGCGCCAGCAGGCCGGCGCAAACGTATGCCAGGGTCGATTTCCCGGAGCCGGACTCGCCGACGACTTCCAGCGTCTGGCCGCGAAACAGTTCGAACCCCACGTCGTCGAGCGCAAGAAACCTGCCACCGCTGCGCTGATAACTGACTTGCAAATTCGAGGCCCTCAATACCACGGCGCTCACTGCTCAGGCTCCAGGTGACAAGCCACCCATTGGGATTGCGCGCCCGCGATACGCTTTACTGGTCTGGGTCGCGGAATTACCTCGCTGCAGTGGGGCATGACTTCAGTGCAGCGTGGGTGGAACGGGCAGCCGCCCGGCGGATTCCGCATGTCCGGCGGTTCCCCCGGGATGACGGACAACGGGCCTGCACCGCCATGCAAATCTTCCAGCGTCCGCAGTAATGCTGCTGTATATGGGTGGGTCGCCTGCAACAAGACCTGCTCGCTCAGGCCGCGTTCCATCTCCATACCGGCATACATGATCATCAGATTCCGGCACATTCCCGATAACACGGCCAGATCGTGGCTGATCAGAATCAGCGCTGTACCGATTTCCTGACAGAGGGAGCGCAACAATTCGAGAATTTTCTTCTGCACGGTGACATCCAGTGCAGTCGTGGGCTCATCAGCGATCAGCAGACGCGGGCCGCAGGCCAGCGCCATTGCGATCAGGATGCGCTGACGCTGGCCACCCGAAAACTGGTGCGGATACGCCTTGCTGCGCCGGCCCGGCTCATCGATACCGGTCATCTGCAGCAATTCACAGGAACGTCTCGCAGCCTCTTTAGCGCTCATTCCCTGATGCAATTCAAGAACCTCGCCGATCTGTCGGCCCACCGTCATATAAGGATTCAGCGCGCTCAAGGGATCCTGGAACACCATCGCGAGACTTTTACCGCGCAGGCGGTCCAAATCTTGCTCGCTCTCCCCGAGGAGCTCTTGCCCATCCAGCCGGATGCTGCCGCTGACCCTCGCGTTATCCGGTAACAAACCCATGATGGCCAGCGCGGTCTGACTCTTGCCCGAACCCGACTCGCCGGCGATGCCCAGGCTATCCGCTTCGTCCAACTCGAAGCTGAGACCGCGCACTACATCGAACACGCCATCCCGAGAGGGATAACTGACTTTGAGGCGGCTGACATTGAGCACGCTCACCTGCCGTCCTCGTCACTTTTCGGGTCCAGCGCATCGCGCAGGCCGTCGCCGATAAAGTTGAAGCAGAACAAGGTTCCCGCCAGGAACAGCGCCGGGAAAACCAGCAGCCACGGTGCGGTTTCCATTTCCAGCGCACCCTGGTTGACCAGCGCGCCCGTGGATGTGAGCGGCTCCTGTACACCAAGCCCGAGATAGCTGAGAAACGATTCGACCAGCATGACCTGCGGTATGGTCAGCGTGACATAGACAACGACGACACCGAGCAGGTTTGGTATGACATGACGGGCGATGATGGTAAGCGTTCCGGCGCCCATAAGGGTCGCAGCCAGGATAAATTCCCGGTGGCGCAGACTGATGGTCTGCCCGCGCACGATTCGCGCCATATCCAGCCAGTTCATCGCTCCGATGGCCGCAAAAATCAACAGGATGTTGCGACCAAAAACCACCATCAGGAGAATCACGAAAAACATGAACGGCATTGCGTATAGCAAGTCGACGAAGCGCATCATCAGTGCATCGACTCGCCCGCCGCAGTAACCTGCGACGGCGCCCCAGAAGACACCGATCAGCAACGAAACCAGGGTGGCCACCAGGCCGACCAGCAAGGAGATACGTCCGCCCGCAAGTGTGCGGGCCAGCACATCACGACCGAGCGCGTCGGTGCCGAACCAGTGGCCGCCGGCCAGGCTCGGGGCGGTCGAGCCCAGTGACAGGTTCGTCTGCGTGTAGTCATGCTGAGCGAGCCAGGGACCGGCTACGACCAGGACAACGAACAAAATCAACAGCCACAGGCTGAACGTCGCCGCCTTGTTCCGCCGCAACCGTTCGCCGGCACTTTGCCAGAGACTACGGCCACCCACGGTAATATTTTCGCCGCCGCCGTTCATTGTTTCCGGTGGGTCCTCGGGTCCAGCCAGGCATAGAGGAGATCAACCAGCAAGTTCATGAAAATGATCAAACTGCCGTAGAAAATCACAACGCCCATGACCAGGGTGTAGTCGCGGTTCAGGGCGCCGGTTACAAAATACCGGCCGAGACCCGGTATCTGGAAAATCTGTTCGATGACCACCGATCCGGTCAGCAGGGCCGCCGTAGCCGGGCCCAGGTAGGAAATCACCGGCAGCAGGGTCGGTTTCATCGCGTGGCGCCAGACTGCCTGACTGCGCGATAGCCCTTTCGCTCTCGCGGTTCGCAGGAAATCGCTGCCAAGAATATCGAGCAGGCTCGCGCGGGTCAGGCGCGCGATATAAGCAGCCTGCGGCAGAGCCAGCGTAAACGCAGGCAGCACGACACTCCCCAGGCCGCGCCAACCGCCGGCCGGTAGCCATTGCAAATGCACCGCAAACAGTAAGACCAATAACGGGGCTAGCACAAAATTGGGTATGGATATTCCGCTCATGGCCAATGACATCAGCGCGTGATCGCGAAAGCTGTTGCGACGTAACGCGGCCAGTACCCCGGCCGTTACCCCGCCCAGCAACGCCAGAAAAAAGGCCGTCATCCCGAGTTTGAACGAGACTGGAAAACTCTCCGCAATCAGATCACTGACATCGCGGTCGCGGTAATGGTAGGACGGACCAAAGTCACCCCTGGCGACGCCTCCCAAATAACGGCCAAACTGTTGCAACAGTGGCTCGTCGAGGTGATAGCTGCGCTCGATATTTGCCCGAATATCCGGTGCCAGATTTCTTTCGCTGTCGAAGGGCCCGCCCGGCGCAATGCGGATCAGGAAAAACGTTGCTGCCACAACCAGCAACAGCGTGGGGACAGCGGACAACAGCCTTTTCAGCGTAAACGTGAACACCGGCTCAATCCACGACATCCGTGCCAGCCAGCGTCAAGTCCTGACTGTAATGAATGTTCAGACTGTTGTTTTGCCAGCCATTGACCCTTGGACTGACCATGCGTTTGTTGACGTAAAAATAGATCGGCATCAGCGGCTGGTCCTCCAGCATGATGGCCTCCGCCTGTTGCAAAAGAGAGCGCCGCTGATCGGCGTCTGGCGTCGCCGCAGCTTGCTCGAGCAACGCGTCGTACTCAGGATTGGCATAGCCGACGAAATTTGCCGCGGCGGCGGAGTGCAGGATTTCCAGAAAGGTATAGGCGTCGTCGTAATCGGCGACCCAACTGCTGCGAAAAACATCGGCATTGCCATCACGCATGTCCTGCAACAAGACCTGGAACTCCTCGTTGAGGTGGCTGGCCTCCACTCCCAGGGTCTCGTTCCAGATGCTGGCGATCGCCACGGCAATGTTGCGATGAATATCTGCGCTGTTATAGCGAATCTCCACCCGCAGCGGGTTGGCTTCGCTGTAACCGGCTTCACGATACAGTCGCCGCGCTTCGCTCAGCCTTTGCTCCATCGTCCAGCTTGCCCAATCGGGCTCGATCGCCGAGTAGTTGGCTACGCCGGGCGGCACCCAGCCATTCGCAGGCGTCTGCCCGGCAGTGAGGATGCTTTTGGTTAGCATTTTGCGATCGACAACCATGGACAAGGCTCGGCGCAACCCGCGCTGTCCGGCGAACGGCGCGCGCCGAAGATTGAAACCGTAATAATAAGTGGTCAGCTGCGGTGAAACCTTGAGCTGGTCCGGATAGTTTTCCGCGGCCAGCGCAAACAGGTTGTTCGGCACGGTATAAGTGACATGGAGATCGCCGGCGCGATACCTGGCGAACTCGGCATTCTGATTGGGGATCTGATGATAAACGACCTGTTCGATAGCGGTATTTTCAGCGTTCCAGTAATGCGGATTTTTTTCTATCGCATAATGCGAACCGATTACGGCCTCAGAAAGAACATACGCGCCGTTGGAAACAAGATTTCCGGGCCGGGTAAATTCTCTGCCATGTCGGCTCAGCGAAGACCGGTGCACCGGGAAATTTGCCGGGTGAGTCAGCACGCCCGGTAGATATGGGGTCGATGCTCGGAGGCGTATTTCCAGCGTGTGCTCATCGACCGCGATAACTGCAAGTTCATCGGCGGGTCTGTCACCGGCAATAATTTCCGACGCGTTGATGACCGGGCTCAAAAAGAACGCGAACGCCGCGGCGGTTTTCGGATCAACCAGGCGACGCATCGAAAAAACATAATCATGGGCCGTCAGCGGATCGCCGTTCGACCAGCGTGCCTCGGTCCTGAGATGGAAAGTGTAAATCTTGCCATCGGCGGAAATATCCCAGCTCGCTGCGGCGCCGGCAACGACCTTGCCATCCGGGCTCAGCCGGGTCAGGCCCTCGAAAAGGTCCCTGAGTATCGCGCCCGAAGAATCACTGCGGGCAATCTGTGGGTCCAGGGTTTCCGGCTCGGGCCCGTTACCTCGTTGCAACACGACGGCCGTGTCTGCGTCGCGAGCGCGTTCGCCGAGCGTAGAGTCATCGAATTGCCACCAGCCCATCCAGAGCAGCAAAAGCAGGCCGAGCAGAATAATGATGCTTCGCATTGTCGTGTCCGTCCGATGGGCACGGTGGAAGTATATAGGCGGCGCGTGATTAAGCCGAGCGTTTGTATTCGCGCTTCTTAAGATGAACCAGCAACAAAGACAGGGCCGCAGGCGTGATGCCGGAGATCCTCGCCGCCTGCCCAATCGTTGACGGTCTGGCTGCGGACAGTTTTTGAGTGACTTCCGCCGACAAACCGTTGACCCGGCGGTAATCCATATCACCGGGCAGAACGGCACTCGCCTGTCGTTTCAAACGCCTGATTTCCGCCTCCTGCCTCTTGATATAACCGGAGTAGCTCGCCTGGATCGCCACCTGGTCACGAACCTGGCTCCACAACCAGGGGTCGTCATGCTCAGGCTCGCCGACCATCTCGATCCGTGCAAGGTGATGATAAGAAACCTCTGGCCGCCGCAGCAGATCCATCGCTTTGACATCGCGCCCGGGTACGCCGCCGATTTCATCCGCAAGCGCGGCGGGTATATCAGTGGGCTGAACAACGATTTTCTCAAGGCGTGCCTGCTCCGTCTGAATGGCCTGACTTTTTCTTTCAAAAATCTCCCAGCGCTCGTCTTCGACGACGCCGAGCCTGCGGCCTAGCGGCGTCAGACGAAGATCGGCATTGTCCTCACGCAACAACAAGCGGTGTTCGGCACGGCTGGTAAACATTCGGTAAGGCTCGCTGGTTCCACGGCTGATCAGGTCGTCCACCAGGACTCCGATATAAGCTTCATGCCGCTGCGGACACCAGCCCGGCTCGCTACGAATCTTCCGCGCCGCATTGATGCCAGCGAGGATTCCCTGGGCCGCGGCTTCTTCGTAGCCGGTCGTGCCATTGATCTGACCGGCAAAAAACAGTCCTTCGATAAATTTCGTCTCGAGGCTGTTATGCAGATCGCGCGGATCGAAATAATCGTACTCAATCGCATAACCGGGTCGCGTGACGTGCACGTTCTCAAAACCGCGGATGCTACGCAGGAAGGCCAGCTGAACATCGAAGGGCAGGCTGGTTGAGATACCGTTCGGGTAAACCTCGTGCGTGTTCAGACCTTCCGGCTCGATGAAAATCTGGTGTGAAGCCTTGTCGGCGAAACGAACGATCTTGTCTTCGATGGACGGGCAATAACGCGGCCCGACTCCGTCTATCGCCCCGCTGTACATCGGCGAACGATGCAAGGCCTGGCGAATAATGTCGTGGGTTTGCTCGTTGGTGCCGCTAATGTGACAGCTGACCTGCCGCGGGTGCTCCTGTGGCCTGCCCAGAAACGAAAATACCGGCGCCGGATCGTCTCCAGGCTGCTCGCGAAGCTGGCGGTAATCGATACTGCGACCGTCAAGCCGCGGCGGTGTACCTGTCTTTAGTCGTCCGACCCGAAATGGCAACTCCCGCAGACGCGCGGCCAGCCGGTTGGCGGGCGGATCGCCGGCCCGGCCTGCTTGATGCTGGCTCTCGCCCACGTGGATCAGGCCACCGAGAAAGGTTCCGACCGTCAGCACAACCGCATGCGCCGCAAAACTCAGACCCATCCCGGTCACCACGCCAGTGATCCGATCGTTTTCCACGATCAGGTCATCGACGGTTTGCTGGAACAGGCTCAGCCCGGGTTGATTCTCGACTATCGAGCGTATCGCCTGCCGGTAAAGCACCCGGTCCGCCTGCGCGCGCGTCGCGCGAACCGCCGGACCCTTGCTCGCATTCAGAGTGCGAAACTGGATGCCGGCAAGATCGGCCGCGTGCGCCATCGCGCCACCCAGTGCATCGACCTCGCGAGTGAGATGTCCCTTGCCGATGCCGCCGATCGCCGGATTGCAACTCATCTGGCCGAGGGTTTCGATGTTCTGCGTCAGCAACAGGGTGCGCGCACCCATACGCGCGGCAGCCAACGCTGCCTCGGTCCCGGCGTGACCGCCGCCGACTACAATAACGTCGTACTGTTCCGGGTGCTTCATCGATACCTGAGCCTCTTTTCGGTGGCGCATTGTATGCCCCGGATGGCGCCCACACCAGCGGAATGCTTTGCACTGATGACGACGCTTCGATAATCTGTGCCGATGTCCGTACCCAAATCGCCCGCCAGCAGGGCCTTTTTTTTGCGTTTTCCGTGGCGCACGACCTTTAAAGTCCGGATACGCAGGCTTTTGGGCTACCTGCTGACAAGCCTTATTTTCATTGCGCCGGTGCCTTCGGCGGTCGCTGAAAGCGACCTTCCACCCGATGCGCCCGCTATCCTGACCATTGATGAATTGCAGGACTGCAGCCTGCATGCGCCATCGGGTCTGCGACGCATCGACGCACGCTGCGGCTGGTTTGAGGTAACCGAGAACCGCGACGACGCAGGCGGTAAGAAAATTCGCCTGCATGTCGCGCTGGTGCCGGCGGTCGATGAATCAGCCAGTGGCTCCCCGCTGGCATTGCTGGCCGGTGGCCCGGGGGGGTCGGCACAGGATTTTTACACCGGCATGGCCGGGGCACTATCGAGAGTTCGCGAAAAGCACCCGATCCTGTTGGTCGATCAGCGGGGCACCGGCATGTCCAACCGGCTGGCGTGCGAGCAACAGGAAGAAATTGAAGACCAGGAGTGGAGCCAGGAATTAGTGCGCGAGGCGGTAAGCGAATGTCTCGATAGCCTGGATAACGATAGCCGTTACTACACTACCAGCGTCGCTGTTCGCGACCTGGATGAGGTGAGACAGGCGCTCGGTTTCGAGCAGCTAAACTTGCTTGGCGGTTCGTATGGCACGCGGGTCGCGCTGCATTACCTTCGCCGCTACCCGCAGGCGACCCGCGCGGTGATCATCGATGGCGTGATACCGGCCGATATGTCGCTCGGCCCCGGCATCGCGGTCCAAGCACAAAAAGCTCTCGATATGGGCTTTGCCCGCTGCGCGGCGGACCCAGCCTGCCACGAGGCTTTTCCCGATCCAGCGGCCGATCTGAAATTGCTGCGGGAACAGCTGACAAGTCAGCATTTAGTCCTGACTCTGCCCGACCCGTTGACCGGCGAGCTGCTTGAGGAGCGCTTTAGCGAAATGCATATGGCCGTCGCAATACGCATGCTCAATTACTCACCGCAGACCGTCGCACTGATCCCGCTGTTACTCAAGGAAGCGGTAAACGGAAATCCTACGCCAATGCTGGCCCAAACCCTGATGATAAGCAGTAGCATAAACGAGGCGCTGGCGCTGGGCATGCACAACGCGGTGGTCTGCGCCGAGGATATCCCCTTCATCGACGATCCGGAAAGCTACCGGCAGGAATTGGAAAAAACATTCCTGGGCACGATGATGCTCGATACCCTGACCGCTATTTGCGATGTCTGGCCCGCGGGGATAATCGACGACGATTTCAAAACCCCGGTGATCAGCGACAAACCTGTCTTGCTGTTGTCGGGCGAAGCAGACCCGATAACACCGCCGTCCTACGCAGAACAAGCCATGGCGACGCTGAGCAATTCCCAGCACATTGAGCTGATCGGACAGGGCCATGGTCAGCTTGGCAACGGCTGTGTTCCGAAGTTGCTGGGCGAATTTATCGCCAATCCCGATTCGTTGCCGCTGGACAAGTCCTGCGCCGAGCTCACCCAACCGGTTGGCTTTTTCCTCGATTTCAACGGGCCAGCACCGTGATAAGAGCGCAGGGGCTAAGCAAATCATTTGGCAAGATTCACGCCGTGGACAACGTGTCGTTCAGCGCCGAAGACGGGAAGATCACGGCCCTGCTCGGGCCCAACGGCGCGGGCAAATCTACGACCCTGCGCATGCTCTATACGGTGCTGAAACCCGATGCCGGCCAGGCGTTGATCGATGGCATCGACAATCAGATCGATTTACAAGGGGCTCGCCGCAAACTCGGTGTATTGCCGCATGGCGCTGGTCTGTACCCGCATCTGACCGCGTTGGAAAACATCCGCTACTACGGCCGGCTCAGCGGCCTGGCGGGCACGGTACTTGAACGGCGTGTTGCCGAATTAACCGATTCTCTGGACCTCGGATCAATTGCCGATCGGCATGCCAAGGGTTTTTCGCAGGGCGAGCGCACGCGCGTGGCGCTGGCGCGTGCGCTGGTGCACGAGCCGAACAATCTTCTGCTGGATGAACCGACCAATGGCCTGGATGTAATGGCAACGCGCTCATTACGCAAATTGCTGCTCGAACTGAAAAGCCAGGGCCATTGTATCTTGTTATCCAGCCATATCATGCAAGAAGTCGCCGCGCTGGCAGACCAGATTGTCATCATTGCGCACGGCCGGGTCGTCGCCGATGGAACGCCGGAGAAAATTCTTGCCAGGACCGGCGCTGATGATCTGGAGTCCGCATTTGTCACCCTCGTCGGGTCGGAGGCTGCGACGTGACGCAGCTGACGACCGTCTGGGCAAAAGAGGTATTGGATAATCTGCGTGACCGGCGCACGTTGCTTTCCTCACTGATATTCGGACCGTTGTTTGGTCCGATTCTTTTCGTATTCATGATCAATATCATGCTCAGCGAGGCGACCTCCGATGTAGACGAGCTGCTGGAATTGCCGGTCACCGGGCAGGAACACGCAGAGGAACTGATGATCTGGCTGGGCGGCAACGGCGTCGAAATCGTTCCCGGTCCCGAAGACGCTCGCGAGGCGGTCAGCCGTGGCGATGTGAGCATGGTGCTGATCATTCCCGAGTCGACCGGTGAACAGATGCGCGCGGGGCAACCCGCGCCGTTACAACTGGTTGTCAATAATGCCAGGAACCGCGATCGCGGTGATGTGCGCAAAGCAAGAAGATTACTCAATGCTTACCGGAACCAGGTCGTCGCATTCCGTTTGCAAGCCCGCGGCATCAATCCGCTGGTTCTGCATCCACTGGTAATCGATGAAGTTGATGTTTCGACCGCCGTAGGACGAGCGCTGGTTGTACTCGGCATGATGACATATTTCATTTTGTTTTCCATGCTTATGGGCGGCTTGTACCTGGCGATCGACACGACGGCCGGTGAACGGGAGCGTGGCTCGTTGGAACCGCTTCTGACGCTGGCGGTGCCGACCGGTCGCCTGATCCTGGGCAAGGTCGCGGCAACCTGTACATTCATGCTGGCTGCATTGGCGATCACGGTTACCGCGTTTTCTATCAGCATTAATTTTATCGACCTCCAGGCGCTTGGCATGCAGGCTAATTTCGGTCCCGGTATCGCTATCTCTGTGTTCGCGGTCATGCTTCCATTTACTTTGTTTGGCGCTGGCCTGATGACTCTGGTCGCTTCGTTCACCCGAAGTTACAAGGAAGCCCAGACCTATTTGACGGTGGTGTTGCTCGTTCCGACTCTGCCTATCATATTCGCGGCGATTTTTTCGCTTGATCCCAGCTTGGAATTAATGACTGTTCCCAGTCTCAGTCAGCACTTGCTTATCACCACCTTAATGAAGGGCGATGCACTGAAGATCGAGTGGATACTGGTCTCGGCATCGAGCACCTTGATGGCCGGCGCTCTTTTTATCTGGCTTGCCGGCTTGTTTTATCGCCGAGAAAGCATCCTCGGCTGACCGGTTGCGCCGAATCCTTTGATCTTTTCACCGATCCCGTTGCAGCGGTTAAATGGGACTCACGTATCGCGCAGACCTGTCTTGACGGACTTTTTGATATAAAACGTTTGACATAATCTGGACCACTTTCGGGATTGGGACAGCGCTCACGCTTTGCAAGCACGATTTCCCTGATGCTATGCCGGATACACGAAACCAGGGATGGTCAGTGGATTACGCGCTCGTACCAAAAGACGACAAAAAACAGGCTCTGCGTCTGCGCCGTTTTGGCATGGCGTTGGCTTCTTATGTCTTGTGGATCGCGCTGGGACTCGCCGGATATTTCAGCGGAGTCCTGACCATCGACCGGGAGCCTTTGCTGTTCATGCTTGGCGGTGTTGCGGTTTTCAATCTGATGATTTTCACCGTTTTGCGCTCGGGCCTTAACAAACGATTCAAAGATCCATCGCTGACACTTTTGCAGTGCCTGGGTGCGATGTGCTGGATATTGGTGTTGATGCATTTCTCGCCACCAGCCAGAGACTTGATGCTGATGGTCTATATCATGACCATGCTTTTTGGGATGTTTCAGCTCAGCCGCAGAGAACTCATGCTCCTCGCCGTATTCTCGCTTGCAGGCTACGGCGCCGTGCTTGTTTTCGATGATGCCCTGCGATCCGCCAGCCAAGCCGATCAGACCCGCGAAGCGCTTCGCTATTCCATTTTGACTGCAATGATCTTGTGGAGCGCCTATTTCGGCAACTATGTCGGTAACCTCAAGCAAAAGCTACGCAAACAGAATGACAGCCTGAAGCGCGCCGTAGAAACCGCTGTCCACCAGGCCGAACGCGATGAACTGACCCGGACTTACAGTCGCCGATTCATCATGGGCAGCCTGGACCAGGAAAAAGCACGCTCCGATGAAGAAAACCGGACTTTTTCGATCTGCATATTCGACCTGGATCATTTCAAACGCGTCAACGACCAATACGGCCACCAGGTTGGTGACCAGGTGCTTGCCGAATTTACGATGCGCGCAGGTAACGTCTTGCGTTCGATGGATCAAGTTCGGAGGCGCGGTCATCCAATGGGTCGTTATGGCGGTGAGGAATTCATCGTGTTGTTGCCCGGAACCGGACTGCCAGGAGCAATAAATTGCGCTGAACGAATTCGCGAACTGACCAAGGAACGCAAGTTTGTCGATGACATCGAGATTACTGTTTCTGTCGGTGTCTCCCAGTATCGGCCCAACGAAGAAATCAAGGAAACCATACGGCGAGCCGACGAGGCTCTTTATGAGGCGAAAGCCTTAGGCCGCAACCAAGTCCGCGCAGAGCCACGTCTTGACGGGCCACAGGGCGCGGATACACATTCCGAAACCGTACTCGCCGAGCGCGGCTGAAAAGCGGAAAGGCGGTTCATTTCTGAGCCCCCACTCGCCTTTTCTGTTTTGAATTGGCTACACTCCATGCAGGTTCCTGCCGGCAATGGAGAAACGTGATGCGACGATGGGGAATCCTGGTATCAGCGGTTTATCTGCTGCTTTTGTATCTGCTGTTCCTGCCATTGTGGTCATATCTTGGCGATGGATCCGTCATCTGGTTTGTCAGCTTCGACGAC
>JAPUGB010000212.1 GCA_027293165.1 Gammaproteobacteria bacterium | reverse complement strand
AAGATGGTCTCGTGCAAGGTGAAGTCGGCCGATCACATCAGGTCGGAGTACGGCGAGGATGCCGCAGGCCCGCAGCGCTACTGCCGCGAGATCACGGTCATGGTGCACGCCAGGGTCGTAGCGAGACTCGAGGCCGACGAGCCGGAACTGGCGGCCACCGTTCGCAGCTATATTATCGAACCCGATGAACCGCAACCGACCGGGGCCATGTACCTGTCCCCGTTCCCGCTGGCGTTTGCAGACCGCGACGGCAATCTGCACATCAACACGCAGAGTCTGCAGGTCAATTGGGATGACTGGCACTACTGGATCATGCCCAATGTGCTGCGCGGCCAAACCTACTGCCACATTATTACGCCGGAATATCTGGAAGCGCTGGCCCGCGACCAGGCGCAACCGGATCCGCAGCAACCGGCAACCGACCCGCGCCAGGGCGTGTAATCAAGTCGGGTCAGACCCGGTAGCTGTCTGTGGCTAGAACCGGCCGGCGCGCACGAAACGGTCGCGGTAATAGGCGTTGTCCATGCTCGCCACCGAGACCTGCTTGCCGGTCGATGGCGCGTGCACGAATCGGCCTTCGCCTAAGTAGATCGCGACGTGGGATACTTTTGACACGTTACGGAAGAACAGCAGGTCACCCGCGCGGGCGTCATCCAGGTCGATCGGATTCGTCGCCTTGAACTGCTCTTTGGAACTACGCGGCACGCTGATGCCGGCTTGCTGATACGAAAAGTACACCAGGCCGCTGCAATCAAAACCGTCCGGCGCCCGTCCACCGTAACGGTAGGGTGCACCAATCATCTGCTGCGCAATGTCGGCCACGTCAGAGTGCACCGTATCGATCGGCTTACCGCCGGGATAGACAGTCGCCCCGCCGTCACTGGACTCAACCGCTGCCTGGCCACCCCAGGAACAGCCCGTAAGCTGGACCGTAGACCACACCAACAGCATGACCGCGGAAATTTGTCGACTACACCTGCGCATCCCTAGCACCGCCCCGGCTCGCAATGGGCCGGTTCAATCGCATGATATCGGATAAGCGTGGCAGATCGGAGCACTGCTGTAGCGGAAACCGGTCACAAACGCGCCCGCCAGTATCGGATTGGCGAGGCAGAGGCTTGCCGCACGAATGTCTGGTCGCTCTCGGACATCCCTGTCCTCCGCGACATTTGCACACCCTGTGCGGCACTTTCGGCCAAAAGCAGACCCTTGCAACGCAAAAAGAAACCCGCCTAAGCGGGTTCCGGATGTTGGTTTACTGAAAACAGTGACGCTACTTGACGCCGCATCAAGCCGGGCAAGCCCGGCGCCCATCCGAACAGCCTAGCGTCCCGAGGCAATGTAAGACGCCACACGCCGCAAGAGGATCCACATTTCGTCCTCTTCATAGCCCTGTCTGATGTGATCGACGAATTCGTCTTGAAACTCTTGGTTCGCAATGAGCTTGGCCGGCACGTCGTCCACGGAGGCTCCCGCTTCCATTTCTTGCCTGACAAAGCCATAAAGCATTTCCCAGAATTCACGCTTTTCGCGGATCGCGACAGCCGGGCCCGTGGAGGCGAGCGCCACGAGTTTCCCATCATCGATAGTGAGTGATAGATGACCACTGACGATGGTCTCAATGCCCTCTTGTTCCACAACCGCTTCCACGGCTCTGAGGTAGGGCACCATGTTGTATAGATATGCATCGGACATGGTGGGATTGTATTCCATGAACCAACCCGTCGGAGCGCTGCCGATATCGATGACAAACAGGATGTTCGCCGGGCGCGCAACCATGACAACCATGCAATCATCGTGGCTCGGGCCGAAGTAGTAAAGTTCGAGCGAACTGCCGCCGAGTTCGATCTTGTAACGGTCCTCGAACGTGACGTCGGGCAACACGACTTCGGGATGTGGGGTCTCAATCATGTTGTTCGCGCACTTCTCCTGGGCGATAAACTGCGCACCCTCGTCCTTGAATATCTTTCCGCCGCGCGCGTGGTCCCAGTGGGAGTGCGAGTACGCGACGTATTTGACCGGCCGGTCCGTGACCTTCGCGATTTCCTCGCGCATCGGCCCGGCAGCCTTCGCGTCGATCGGGTCGGTCACGATGACGCCCTCATCCGTGACAATAAAGATATTTCGGTACGGCCCGTACCGGAATGCATACAGGCCGCCGCCGAGGTCCTCGGTCTCCATCAGCGGGATGCCGGGAATGAACTGCGCGTGCACAGGCCCGGTGGACGCGAATGGCAGCAGGCAGAGTGCGAAAAAATACAGGATTCTATTCATCGGATCACCGGCCAATGCGGTACAGCGAATAGATCCGCCGCATCATGATTTCAACATGCCGCCGGTCGTAGCCCGGGTAGGCCGACAACGGCTCCATGTCGACCCGCTTCGGAATCAAACGCGCCATCGTGCCCTTGTCGTACTCGGCTTTGACGATATCGAGCAGCGTCTCCCAGAAAATTCGCTGCTCGGTGATCAGGGAAACCGGGCCAATCGCTGGCAATGGTGCACCGTTCGAGCCAATGGCCAGCGCGCCGACGACGAACTCGACGTCGTGTTGCGCCGCGAGCGCCTCGACCAATTCGAAGAATGGCACGATGTTATGCAGGTAATAGTTCGCGAGCGTCGGATCCTCGGGGACGCGCGCGGCCGGCGGATTCACGAGGTTCATGATAAACAGGACGTTGGCCGGCTGGGCGAGCATGACCGACAAGCACGTGCCGTAGCTCTGTCCGAAATAAAAAAGCTCGAGGCTGACCTCGCCGACGGTCAATTCGAGCCGGTCCACGTAGCTGACGTCCGGCGCGACGATGTCCGGGTGCGGCGTCGCCCGCAGGTTGGCGACGCAGTTCTCGTGCGCGACGAACTGCGTGCCGTCGTCCCGTAATGCCCGGCCGCCCGCGACCCGGTCGAAGAACGAGCTCGAGTACACCACATACCTCACCGGCTGGTCAGTGATCCCGGTGATTTCCGCCTTCAAGGCCTGAGCCGCCTCGATGTTTAACGGATCGATTACAACGACCCCTTCCTCACTCACCAAGAAAAAGCTGCGCTCAACGCCAGCCCTAAACGCATACAGCCCGCCCCCCAGGTCTTCCGTTTCATACGATGACATGAAGGGCGCGGCAACGTCCTGCGCCTGGGCAATACTCATGGATTGGCAAACCAGCATTGCCGCGAAACCGATGAGCACGACTATTCTTGCTAACCCCTCCGTGGCTAAGTTGACTTTGAGGTGGATCATGGTGTCAACACGCCGCGGCCGGTGCCAGCTCGATGTTGGAATCAAAGTCGAAATCATTTCTATCCGGCGCCGTTTGCGTCCGCCGATCACTCAGGTGCGTGAAGTCTCATGAGGATAACGCGGTGCCCGTCAAGGTCGGTGAATGGAATCTCCCTCCGTGAGGGTCTCGAGAGTTCGTATATCTTGTCGACCTCGCAACCTTCCGCTTTCAGTTGATCGTACAGAGTTTCCATGTCTCTTTGCACTTCCACGATCAGCACACTTGAATGAATACCGTTGTTGCGTGGCAGATCGACGCCCTTGATTTCGGTCATGGCGATATTGCCGAATTCGCCCTCGCCGCTGCTCAAAAAGGCGATGCGGGTTTCGGCTGCAGCTGGAATGTTCAGAACATCGTCCATGAAGGTGCTGGCGGGCGCCATGGCGTCGATTTTGAAACCGATGATGTCGCGATAGACACGAAGCGCCCTTTCCAAATCAGCAACGATGAAGTTAGATCGATGCACGTAAGGATCGACGTCCGCCAACATAACCGGCGGAGGCGCCGAGGTATGGCCAGCTGCGAAGACTGCAATCGGACTGGTCATCACCGCCAACACCGTCAAGATTTGTCGAATAAAAGAAATGAGATTACCCATGGAATTCACCCCTTCAAATATAGCGCGCGGATCGAGCGATTTGGTTCAGGACGCAAACTCTAGCCGAGACAGCGCCCGAAACACAAATCAGCACGCGCCTTACCGTTGCCGGGGTTCTCAATGGACCACCTGCCGAACGGCGATCAGCTACCCGGCTAGTTCGTCGGTGCGGATGCCGACTCGGTGATCCGCGGTGCGTGCTGGTCCGCTTTGGGCTTTGTTCCTAGCTGATCCAACCCTTGCTCTCGGCCTGCTTTGAATACCAGATCAAAAACGCCGCCACCACCAGCGGCATCAGAATAATCCCCAAGATCTCGCCGAGACCGAAGTCGATACCGACGCCAAGGGTGTGGATCATTGTCACAATCACGCCAAGTAGTGACGCGATAAACAAATAGAACGCAGCCGACTTCCTGAGCAGAAGCAAAAGGCTGCCAAGCGCGCCGCCGAAAACGGCTATCACAAAAGCTCCGGTGGCCCATGCGGGTCGGCCTTCGATTATCGCGCGCTCGGACTCGCGATATGCAGCGAGTGCGTCTGGATTCATCTGCGCGAAGAAATTTATGACGCCCACAACATTCCAGATCAACGCGACAGCGCCGATTATCCAGAAACTCCAGTGAACACCACCAACGGTCTTATCGTTCATCGCCCCCCCATCGGGCATTATATCTGCGGAGCAAAAATCCCGAAAAAGCCAAATGCCCGCTTTGGGTCGAAAGCGGGCAGTCAGGCAGCTGCGGTCGGATTGAAACCCCACCCCGATGCCGGCCCGATGGCAGGGGAGACTTGGGAGTACAATCTGACGCAGCTGCTCGCAAAGCAGCAGGGTTGACCCGGCGTGTGCCTTAGCTCTTGGGGTGTAGAACCGGCGGAAAATGGAGGACTTTGGTATGAACAGATTATTTGCTGCGCTGGCTCTCCCAGCGGCAATCTCCCTGGGTTTATCTGGATGCGACAGGACCGATACTCCCGCGTCCGTGGCCCAAACGGGTCAGTCATCCACTGCAATCGATATTGTCTTTGACGCGATTGTCAGCCTGGGCAATACCGATAGAAATCCGGCTGATCAGTACCTCCAGGCCGGTCCGGACGGCCAAGTGCTTGTGACCTGGTCGGAAGATAGCGAGGGTGTGCGGGCGCGTAACTCCTTCCTGGCCGAATTGAATAGCAATGGAGACGTAGCGGGCGAAGCGCGGCGCGTCAACGATGGGGCGGGAGAGGTTCACTGGTATGGCGGGGACAATCGCTTGAAATTTACCGTAGCCGCTGATGGCGGTGTGACTGCAGTTTATGCCTCGCCCCTTAAGGAATTCAAGACCGGTGTCGTAAAGACCGCTCATGCGAAAAAGAATAGCGACTTTTTAGCTTCGGCAATTCTAAACGATGACGAACGCGGGCCCGTGCCAGTGGCCCATGCTTTTGCGACCATCGCTACCAGCCCGAACGGGAAAGTCTATGCCACCTGGATCGATAGCCGAAGCAGAACATTTACCGGCATGAGCAAACCCGAGTCGACTGCAGAGAGACGTAAAGACATTAAGATGCGCGACCTCACCATCCCGGATTCAGTAATGAATATGGGTCCCCGGGCGCGCAGAAACTTCGTTGAACAAAACTCTCAGCTGTGGATGGCCGTGTCTGAAGATGGCGGTAACAGTTTTGGAGAAAATTACCCCATTACCGACATCGTCGTCTGTGCCTGCTGTGTGCCCACCATCTCGTTCCTCGATGGTGGCGACACGCTAGTCGTGTCCTATCGCTACGTGACGGCAGACTATTTACGCGACAACGTGGTGATACGTTCCACCGACGGCGGCAAAACGTTTTCCGAGCCCACCTACATCAGCGAAGACGGCTGGATAGCAACCTTTTGCCCCCACGCCGGTAGCTCTGTCATCGCGGACAGTGCAGGTCGGCTCCACAGTCTCTGGTTCACCGGGGGCCGGGCGGATGCGGACGAGACGGGCATCTACTACACCTACTCGGACGACCAAGGCAAAAGCTTTGCGCCGCGCAAGCTGATGGATAAAACGCCGGCGCACACAGTGCTGCATGCCCAGATCGTGGTTGACGGCAATGACCACTTGTGGGGCGTCTGGGAAAACATTGCGGACGGAGAGATGAATCCTCAGATTTTCCTGGCGCATCGCGCGGCCGATGAAACGGAGTGGAGTCAGGCCGCTCGGGTGAGCGATGGCACCACCACGGCGATGCTGCCCTCCTTGGCTACAGATGGAAAGAAAGTCTATGTGTCCTGGACGGAAAAGCAGGGGGAGACATCGACGGTCAAAGTCCGTACGGCTGCGTTAGTAAGTGGTTAGGATCAAGCTCACGGCAGGTCAGAACTGAATGGCAACGACGGCTAGTCCGGAGAGAGTACGAACAGTCCCCTTTCGATATCGCTGACGACGACCGTGCCGCTGGAAAAGAACGGATAAACGCCCCAGGCGCCTACGGTCCCAGGACTGTTATTTTCAGGGTAGGTGTCAAAGAAACCGACCTCGGTGAAGGTATCGGTTGCGAGGCTCGTAAACTCCAGAATTCGCAATCCGGACGTGTAGTTGGCTTCAAATACCCGGTTACCGCTCACAAACAAATTGTGATCGGTTGAGTTCGTCGCGTGCCGGTGGGTGTACAAATAACTCGGCGCATCCAGATCTGTAACATCAATAACGATGGTACCGGTTTGCAAGCCGAGTCGTTCCTCGTCGAATTCATCATTCACAACGAGATATTGCTGAGTGTCGTCCAGCCACGCCTGGTGCACGTATCCAAGGTTTGGGTAGGTGAAAATGGCCAGGGTGTTTGGCGACGACTTGATGCTTACGTCAACGATTGCGACCGAGTCTTCGTTAGAGTTGAAACAGATTTCTGCGCTGCTGTAATCGGGATCGGGACCGACGTAGGTAACGCACTGTGCATCATGGGTGTCACCGTTGACGGAATGGCACCCGGCGAATAGCGGATTCAGCGGTTGGCGTATATCCACCATATGCAAGCCGCCGCCACAGGTGTTTGATCCCACGATATACGCGAAGCCGCTGGATTCATCGATCGCAAGGTTGTGGGCGCTGCCGAAATCTCCGTAGACCACATCTGCTGCGAAGGTTTGTCCGGTGCCGCCGGTGCGTAGCCGCGTCAAATCGAACACCTGCATACCGTGGGCGCCGGCCGAATCGGCAACGATGTAGGCGTGATTCATATACACCTTGGTATCTCGCCAGGCGGACGAGCTGGTCTGCGTAGGCAGTCGGCCAATCACGGTCGGATTGTTCGGATCAGTCAGTCGAACGAAAGCGGTGCCGTTGTTGACACCCATCAATACATAGTCAGTGTTGTCGAGTGGATCGGTCCAACCCCAGATATCATTACCCATTGTTCCACCGAGAGTCGCCGGTGTGACGACTC
>JAPUGB010000211.1 GCA_027293165.1 Gammaproteobacteria bacterium | reverse complement strand
TAACGGACCTGGCGGCCCGTGAGTAAGGATTGGCGCCCCGACCATGATTCGAACATGGGACCCCCAGATTAGGAATCTGGTGCTCTATCCGACTGAGCTACCGGGGCAGGCTGGGGGCGATTCTAGCAAATACCCGACCGGGCGCTATCCCGCGACGTCTGAAATTCCCTGACCGATACAATGTCGATAACCCCTGTTATCAACCCTAATCTCGCCGCATAATTGAGCCATGCAAGGATTCTTCATACGCATGTTGATTACGATGCTCGGGCTGGTATTCGCCTCCGGCATCCTGCCCGGGGTCACGATCTCCGGAATGGGTAGCCTGTTGCTGGCCGCGATTCTCCTGGGCCTGGTCAACGCATTTGTCAGGCCTGTCGCTTTTCTGCTGACATTGCCGATTACGATTCTGTCGCTGGGGCTTTTCCTGTTGGTCTTGAATGCCGCCATGTTCGGGCTCGTTGCGGTGATGCTCGATAGTTTTGTCGTAACGGGATTCTGGTCTGCGGTATTCGGCGCGCTGATTGTCAGCATCACGAGTACGGTTGCGTCATGGTACATAGGCTCGGATGGCCGGTTCGAGATATTCGTAGTCACGCGGCGATAACGAACGGTCTCGGACGTTACTTCGTGCCGCCGCGTTGAAGCGGCGCAATGCATAACAAGTGGGAGAAGAGCGTGAATTTCAAGCAGACAATCATATGCACCGCGGTGCTCGTTGCGGCGTCGGGATGCGGGCAGGAAGAATCTTCAGCGGACGTTGATGCCGCCGCCGCGTCATCGCCGGTCGCCGTGGAATTGAGCGGTGGGCATCCGGCAGCGCAAGCAGCGTCGACGCAAATCAGCGGCGATTACATGCGCGACATTGTCGCCGAGCTCTCCGACGACAAATACGAGGGTCGCGGCCCTGGAAGCCGTGGTGACGTTGCTGCGCGCAAATACCTGGCCGAGCACCTGGCCGAGCTTGGTGTTGAACCCGGCGCAGCCGATGGTGGCTGGGAACAGCCGTTCGACCTCATCGGTGTCAATGCTACGCAACCGGATACATGGACCTTCGACGGCCACGGCAAGTCGCTTACGCTGCAACAATCGGATCAGTTCATTATTGCCAGCGGGGTGCAGTCCGATCATGCCGAAGTTGTGGATGCGGAGTTGGTGTTCGTCGGGTATGGAATACAGGCCCCCGAATACGACTGGGATGACTACGAGGGTGCTGATATCGACGGTAAGATCGTGCTGATGATGAACAATGATCCGGACTGGGATCCGGAACTGTTCGCGGGCGAAACCCGGCTGTGGTACGGCCGCTGGGACTACAAGTATCTCACTGCCGCGAGACAGGGTGCTGTCGGTGCAATCATCATTCACACTACGCCGTCTGCCGGTTATCCGTTTCAGGTTGTGCAGACGTCGTGGACCGGCGAGCAATTCGAACTGCCGGCAGGCGATGAACCGCGCAGCCAGTTTCAGGCCTGGGTTACCGAAGATGCGGCGCGCGAGCTTGTTGCGATGGCGGACCTGGATCTGGACGCTTTGCGCGAATCGGCCTTCAGTCGCGACTTCAAGCCAATTCCGCTCGGCATCAAAACATCGGTCAGCATGGACATCGCGCTCAATCAGGTGCAATCGGCAAATGTGCTTGGCGTGATCCCCGGCAGCGACCCGGAACTCAAGGACGAGGTCGTCATTTACACGGCGCATCATGACCATCTTGGTATCGGCATGCCCAATGATCAGGGCGACAAAATATACAACGGCGCGAGGGACAATGCGTCGGGTGTCGCTCAGGTCCTCGCGATTGCAAAAGCGCTGCGGGCGCTGCCCGAAGCGCCACGCCGGTCATCGCTGATTGCATTGGTCGGTGCAGAAGAGCAAGGTCTGCTCGGCTCTCAATGGTATGCAGCCAACCCGACGTATCCGCCCGGAAAGATTGCGGCAAATCTGAACTACGACAGCGGCAATATTTGGGGGCACACGCATGACGTTACGTTTGTCGGCCTCGGAAAGTCGTCCATCGATCAATGGGTCATCAGGATCGCTGAAGAACAGGGTCGCGTGGTCAAGCCCGATCAATTTGCCGACCGCGGTTATTTTTACCGCTCCGATCAGTTCAACTTTGCGAAGATCGGTGTCCCGGCAATGTATCTCAAGCCCGGCACCGATTTTGTTGACCGTCCACCGGAATGGGGCCGGCAGCAGCAGGAGCAGCATACCAATGTGGATTACCACCAGCCGTCGGACGAGCTGTACGATAACTGGAGTTTCGATGGCATGGTCGAAGATGCTTTGCTCGGGTTCTGGACCGGGCTCGCCATCGCTAACGCCGATGAAATGCCGATGTGGAACGAAGGCGACGAGTTCGAGGCAGCGCGTCTCGAGGCGTTGTCCACCCGGGACGAGTAAGCGACCTGGCGGCGCACCGGTCTGCGGTGCGCCGCTCCAGACTCCGATAGCCCAAGCCGAAGCGCGCGCCGTACATCGATCATTTGCGTGTTTTCGTTATTAAAGTGAATTATCAATAAACCGACATAATAGATTGAATTAAAAGTATTAATTGCAGTGACGAATTACCTGAGATTACCCGGCAAGCCAGCGGCCTGGTGCATGGCCGCCGCAATGCTGTTGATCACAAGTGCTTACGTGAGCGCACAAACGTCCGTGGCGGAGCAGCAATTGAACGCTGTCATGGCGGAGTACTGGGATTATTTCCTGCGCGAGAATCCATTGGCGGCGACGCACGCGGGAATCTCCGAATTCAACGACCGCATGCCGAAGGTCACGCCCGAAGACCAGGCGC
>JAPUGB010000210.1 GCA_027293165.1 Gammaproteobacteria bacterium | reverse complement strand
GGGGTCCCTGGTCGCGCAACTTTCTGTTCCACCGATCAGTTTTCGGGTGGCTGCTACGCCCGGTGATCTGTGAAATAATCGACCTTCTTCTAACTCAATCAAAGCGACACCCAACATGGACGATAACCGTAAGAAAGCCTTGGCCGCAGCGCTGGCACAAATCGAGAAGCAATTCGGCAAGGGTTCTGTCATGCGTCTCGGTGATTCCGCCGCGGCCAAAGACATCGACGTAATTTCGACCGGTTCGCTCGGTCTGGACGTGGCATTGGGTGTTGGTGGCCTGCCCAAAGGCCGGGTCAGTGAGATATACGGACCGGAGGCATCCGGTAAAACCACGATGACGCTGCAGCTCATCGCCGAATGTCAGCGCGCCGGGGGAACCGCCGCGTTTGTGGATGCGGAGCACGCACTGGACCCGGTATACGCGGGCAAGGTTGGGGTAAATGTCGACGATCTGCTGATTTCGCAGCCCGACACCGGGGAGCAGGCACTGGAAATTACCGACCTGTTGGTGCGTTCCGGTGCCGTGGATTTGATTGTCATCGATTCAGTGGCGGCCTTGACGCCTAAAGCCGAAATCGAGGGTGAGATGGGAGACCATCACGTAGGGCTGCAGGCCCGGCTCATGTCGCAGGCACTGCGCAAGCTGACCGGCAACATCAATCGGTCCAATGCGATGGTCGTCTTTATCAATCAGATACGGATGAAGATAGGGGTCATGTTCGGTAACCCGGAAACCACAACCGGGGGCAACGCGCTGAAGTTTTACGCAACCGTGCGGCTGGACATCCGGCGCATCGGAGCGATCAAACGGGGCGACGAGATTATCGGGAATCAGACCAGGGTTAAGGTGGTCAAAAATAAAGTGTCACCGCCGTTTAAGACCGCCGAGTTTGAAATAATCTATGGCCACGGCATTTCCCGCGAAGGTGAACTCATCGATCTCGGCGCGAAGCACAATATCGTTGAAAAGTCGGGTTCCTGGTATAGCTACGGAGGCGACCGGATTGGACAGGGTAAGGAAAACGCACGGGAGTTCCTGATCGCCAATCCCGACACGGCGGCAGAGATCGAGCAGAAATTGCGCGCTCAGCTTTTGCCCCGGGAACAGCAACCGGAACCGGAAACCCCTGAAGCGGCGCCGGACACTGCTATCGGCGAAGGCTGATGTGACTGGCGCGAATCCCGCCGGGAAATCAGCCCGCCAACTGGCGATGGACTGGCTTTCCCGCCGCGAGCATACCCTCGATGAACTCCGGGCCAAGCTGGCCGCCCGTGATATTGACGAGACGAACATCGAGGCCACCGTGACTACCCTGGCTGACGAGGGTCTGGCCAGTGACGAGCGGTTTGCGGAGAGTTTCGTGGCCGCCAGGCTGCGGCGCGGACAAGGGCCGGTCCGAATCCGCATCGACATGGGGCGCAAAGGGGTCAGCGCCGAGTTGATACAAACCCATGTGGACGCGGCTGACAAGGATTGGGTCGCGCGCGCCATCGAGGTGCGGTGCAAACGCTTCGGCAACTCCCCACCGGTTGCTTTCCGGGAGAAGGCCCGGCAGGCGCGCTTCCTGCAATACCGGGGTTTTACGACCGAGCAGATTCAGGCGGCGCTCGCAGCTTCGGAATAAGCTGCGCGCTGCGGCGAGGCAGCCTATCATCCCAGCATTATGGACTCGGCGACACTACGACAATCGTTTCTGGATTTTTTTGCCTCCCGCGAGCACCGGGTGGTGCCAGGTTCTGCTCTGGTCCCCGGGAATGACCCAACGCTGCTGTTCACCAACTCGGGGATGGTGCAGTTCAAAGAAGTCTTCCTGGGCCACGAGAAACGAAAATACACTCGCGCCGCCAGCGTGCAGCGCTGCCTGCGCGCGGGCGGCAAGCACAATGACCTCGAGAACGTCGGCTATACCGCACGACATCACACCTTCTTCGAGATGCTCGGCAATTTCAGTTTCGGAGACTACTTCAAACATGAAGCCATCGAATTGGCGTGGGAATACCTGACCGGCGAACTTGATGTGCCTGAAAAGCGTTTGTGGGTGACCGTGTTCGAGGAGGACGACGAGGCCGCTGAAATCTGGCTGAAACATATCGGTGTTTCCAAAAAACGCTTTGGGCGTCTCGGTGCCAAAGACAACTTTTGGGCGATGGGCGATACCGGTCCATGTGGCCCGTGCAGCGAAATCTTCTACGATCACGGCAGAAAAGTGCCCGGCGGCCCACCAGGTTCGCCCGACGAACACGGCGACCGCTTCATCGAGATCTGGAACCTCGTGTTTATGCAGTTCGATCGCGCCGCCGACGGCGAGTTGGTCGAACTGCCGAAACCATCGGTCGATACCGGCATGGGCCTGGAGCGGATGGCCGCAGTTATGCAGGGCGTATCCAGCAATTACGCGATCGATCTTTTCCAGCGTCTGATTGCGGCTGCGGCCGATGTCACCGGGGCGGAAGACCTCAAGTCCAGTTCTTTGCGGGTCCTGGCCGACCATATTCGTGCCTGCGCGTTTCTGATTGCCGACGGCGTGTTGCCCGGCAACGAGGGCCGCGGTTACGTGCTGCGACGGATAATTCGTCGCGCGTTGCGCCACGGTTACGACCTGGGTGTTTCCGAACCGTTTTTTTTCCGGCTGGTGCAGCCATTGCAGCAGGAAATGGGAACTGCTTATCCGGTTCTGGCCGAGCATGCAGATCATGTCGAAAAGGTGTTGCACACTGAGGAAGAGCGCTTCGACGAAACGCTCAATCAAGGTATGCGAATCCTGGAGGAAGCATTGGAAAACCTGAGCGGCAAGGAACTGCCCGGCGACGTCGTATTCAAGCTGTATGACACCTATGGCTTTCCCGCGGACCTGACCGCTGACGTGGCACGCAACCGGGGAATCGCCATAGATCAAGCCGGGTTTGACGCCGCCATGCTGGGTCAGCGCGAACGCGGCCGCGCGGCGCACAAATTCAGCGCCGCCAACTCGTCCATGCCGGTCGACGCGTCGACCGAATTCGTCGGTTACGACCGGTTGACCCATAACGCGCGGATTGTGGCCATTCTTAAAGATGGGGAATCGGCGCAGGAAATCGCCGCTGACGAGACCGGGCAAATCGTGCTGGACCGTACTCCCTTGTATGCCGAAAGCGGCGGCCAGGTCGGCGACCAGGGCCACATCAGTACGGCCGACAGCCGGTTCCGTGTCGATGACACGCAGAAATTCGGCGCTGCACATCTGCACATCGGGGTCTGTGAAACCGGCCAGTTCGCTGTCGGCGACGAGGTCAAGGCTGGTGTTAACGCAATCGATCGCGCTCGCACCGTGCTGAATCATTCGGCTACGCACCTGTTGCATGCGGCGCTTCGTCAGGTGCTCGGCAAACACGTGATGCAAAAAGGCTCGCTGGTGGCACCCGACCGCCTGCGATTTGATTTTTCCCACTATGAGGCGGTCACTGCCGAGGAGCTGGCCGGGATCGAACGGCTCGTCAATCAAAAAGTTCGCGAGAACCAAGCAGCCGAGACCAGGCTTATGGCCTACGACGAGGCGATCGCACACGGCGCCATCGCGCTGTTCGGCGAGAAATACGCCGATGAAGTGCGGGTACTGGGAATTGGAGATTTCTCGGTGGAACTGTGCGGCGGTACGCATGTTAAGCGTGCCGGGGATATCGGACTGTTTAAGCTGACTTCGGAATCCGGTATCGCGGCTGGCGTGCGCCGCATCGAGGCGCTGACCGGTGACGGCGCTTTGGATTGGATCAACGCCGGCCAGGCGGCACTCGATGGCGTGGCCGCGCTGGTCAAAGGCGGCCGTGCTGATGTCGAAGACAAGGTTCAGCAGGCCGTGGACCGCAACCGGGGCCTCGAAAAAGAACTCAAAGCATTGCGGGGGAAGCTGGCCGGGGCCGCGGGCCGGGACCTCGCGGCCGGTGCGCGAGATGTCAAAGGCGTCAAGGTGCTGTCGGTGCGACTTGACGACGACACGGACCCCGGCACGTTACGCGACACCGTCGACCGAATGAAGGACCGACTCGGGACCGCGGTCGTCGTGCTTGGCTCGGTTACCACCGACGGCAAGGTCCGTTTGGCGGCCGGCGTGACCGACGATGCCACCGATCGCATCCGTGCCGGCGACCTGATCAAAGAAGTTGCTATTAAGGTCGGCGGCAAGGGCGGTGGTCGGGCGGATTTTGCCCAGGCCGGTGGCACCGATCCACAGGAACTGGATGCCGCATTAACATCTGCCGAGGCCTGGATCAGCGAACGACTCGACTGAGCGGGCCGTTTTTCGGTCGTCTGCCGGGCCGCGGAAAACACAAGCAATCTCCCATAAGCCATTGAAACTTAAATAAGTAATAATATTTGGGTGGCCCGATCATTCGGTTCGGCGACTCGATCCTGCTGTCATTGGACGGCCGTTAAATTATGTGAGATGGTGGCCGCTGGGATCACTGGCACCGCAACAAATTCAACGAGAAATACGCGGTTACCGTTCCAGACCCAGGCGGTGTTTCCCGCACTGGGTCGATGCGGATTCACGCGGATAAACAGCCAGAGGTTGCAGCTGCTGTTCCCTGCGACAACGTGCCGCTGAAAAAAACAAGGATGGAGGGAAGCCATGCTGATCTTAACGCGACGAGTCGGAGAGTCGGTAGTGATCGGTGACGACGTGGATGTCACGGTGCTGGGAGTGAAGGGCAATCAAGTGCGCTTGGGCGTGAAAGCGCCACGGGAGATTTCGGTTCACCGGGAAGAAATCTATCAGCGAATACGCCGCGAGAAAGAGAACGGCGGCGTAACCGGCCACGTTCCAAACGCCGCAGCCGCTGACTGAAGCGGCTACCCGCGGCATTTCTTTTAGGCGCGCTTGCGCGCGCAGTCTTTCTGCATGCGTCCCAGTGCGGTATCGTAGGCGCCGGCTTGACCAGCCATTGGATGTTAAGAATTACGGAGAGGTGGCTGAGTGGCTGAAAGCGCTCCCCTGCTAAGGGAGTAAGGGTTAAAAGCCCTTCGAGGGTTCGAATCCCTCCCTCTCCGCCAGTCTTAAAAACCTCGGTTCGACCCCGTAATATTTACGAATAATAAGGAACAACAAGTGAAACTCTACGGCGCGATCGCTTCTCCCTATGTGGCCCGGGTAATGATGTTTGCACAGATCAAGGGCATTGACCTGTCGCTTGAAGAAACGCCGGGCGGCAGCCCACGCTCCGAGGAATACCAGGCGCTAACCCCGATTGGCAGGATGCCGACCCTGGACGTGGATGGGCAGATCATCGCCGAATCCGAAGTCATCTGCGAATACCTCGAACAGATCCACCCGGAGCCGCCCGGATTGCCGGCTGATGCAATGGACCGGGCGATATCGCGAATGGTTTCCCG
>JAPUGB010000021.1 GCA_027293165.1 Gammaproteobacteria bacterium | reverse complement strand
TGCTGCTGGTCCCGTTTTTCGCCGCGGTGCTGGCCGAAATCTCGTATCGCGGCGTCATGCAGACCCGCATCGAGAAGCTGCTGCCGCTATGGCCGATGTTACTCATCCTGGCCGCCGTCAACACGCTGTCACATATTGGCTTCACCGACATCAGCACGCAGTGGATCTACCTGATGGCGATGAACATTGGGTTTGGTTACACGGCGTGGATGGCGCGCTCGATAGTGCCGGCAATCGTCATGCACGTGGTCATGAACGTGCTGTTTCCCGGCTCGCAGTATTTGTGGGGTCCGTTTGCGCTGGGTGAACTGGCGGCTCCAGGGATTACAACGATTGTCGTGCTCGCCGTAGGCCTCGCCACCGCGGCCATCTGGCTGGCCCGGGGTGTTTCTGTGCCGCGTGAGTCGGCGCCCGTCCGGTAGCGGTTCGATCGATTAAAAGCCCGGGTTATCGGTCAACGCGATCCATTCGATCGGGGCGCCGCCGCCGGCCGCATCCCGGGCGATATAGGTGTAAACACCGCCGCTGTCGAGGGTAACCGGGATCGTCGGAATCAAAATCTGGCTCGAATCGCCGGCGACGGTCGCGGTGATCTCAAATTCGCCCGCCGGGATCAGCAGGTAACCCGCATCGAACTGGAACACGACGTTCGGAATGGACGGCACAAAATCGTCGATCGATTCGCCGGGAGTCAGCACATAGATGTCGATGGACGATTCGCTTGGCGCGCCGTTAACGAAGCGGATTTTCGCCTGAAACCCGAGACCGCGACTGTCCTCTACGAGCACCAACCCCTGCATCGGCACGGATGCATCGACCGACTCAAACGCCAGCAAGGTGTAATCGGTGCCGACGAGCAGTGGCACAGTGATATCGATGCCGAAAATCGACTGCGTCGGCGTATCGACCGACTTGATGTTGTAGTTGGCCGACGCGAGGTTGTTGTATGGGGTAACCGTCGGGAACGTCAGGCCGGAAATCAGCGGGTTGACCAGATCGTCATCGAGAATGATATCGACTTCGTTGACGGCCGGATCGACAGCCGGCGCCAAGTGTATCGCCCTGAGATTCGCCGTTGCCGCCACGTCGAGAACTTCGATCGGGTTGACAGTGTCGTGGATCACCAGCGAGACCGGCCCTAGCCTCATGCGGGTGTTTTCGACGAGTGCCAGCACCAAATCAAGACCCTCCGCCGTGAAGATCAGCGTGCCGGTATCGTGCACGACCGTGCTCGGATCGCCGCTAACGGTAACGCGGATCTGGTAATCGCCGGCCGGCATTTCCACCGGCTCTGAAAACTCGCGAAACGCGACCCCGCCCAGTGGTACCGACGCCGTAAGATCAGCGCCCGGAGTCGTCACGTAGACATCGTAGCTCGGAGCCCCTGGCGCCAGATTCACCGTCTGGACTCGGATATTGTCGGCACCGACCGGTTCGATGCTGCCCGGAATCAACATCTGCTTCACGCTGGAATCGTTCAGCCGTCCAATCAACGCCAAGGTGTAACTTTCGTCCGCGAGCAATGACACGTTGACTTCGTCAAGCAGCGTCACCGTCACGCCGGCCACCTGGGTCAGTACCGTCAGGGAATAGTCTCTGGCATGCAGGCTGAAGCGGTTCGAACCCTGCCTGAAATCGAAGTTGCCCAGATTCAGCGCCTGATTGAAAGTGAAGGACGCGACGCTGGTGTCGGGGACGGCATTCAGCACCTGAATATCCGCAACTACGGGGTCGTCACCGCCGCAGCCGGCCATCAGCATGACCAGGACCGGCGTCAGAAAAATCCTTTTCAAAAAGACTCGCATCGATGTCTCCACGATACCCGCGTCCGGCCATGGCAACGTCAATCGGCAGGCTACCCGCGGCTTAGGGCGGCACAGTATGCCCCGTTTCGCGGTTCGGTTCAGTTCAGCTGGATCCGCGAGGCGGACAGATGGCCGAAAGGCCAGCCGAAACGGTGCTATTAATATTCGCGGGCCGTGATCGAATCGCGGATCGCGACCAGCGGCGCCTGATCATTGAATATGACACGGCCGGCCTGCCGCGACACGCCCAGCGCCTGCCACAGGCCGTCAATGTCGGCAGGGTAAGGCGCCGCACGCATGTCATCGTAGAGCTCGGTCAGTACCGTCACACCGGTTGCTGCATCGGCGACCGCTAGCACCGTACGCAACTCCGCCGACCGCGTGATGTTATAGCCGGACGAGACAATCGCCCGCAGCCCGTCGCGCAGGCTGTATTCGCCGTCGGTTTGTTGCCGGATCCGGACATCCGCCAGCAGGCAAAACAAGGCGCCGCCCCAATATGTCCGGCCCCAGGTCGGCGTGTAATCCAGCCCGCGATCGCCACTTTTTGGCAGGCCTTGCGGCATGCCGCCGATGAATTCATCCCAGGCCAGGCTCGGCGTCAGTGCGCCGGCGTTTGCCCGCGCGATGGTTTCGACATATACCGACAAACCTTCTTCGATCCAGTGATGCTGGCGCGGGACGCTCGGAAATGCGAAGTGAATCAATTCGTGTATCAGGATCCAATCGTCGTCGAGTTCAGCTTGCGTGCTGTCGAACCCGATCGTGATGTTGACGACCGCGCCGACCGTGCCAAACGCGCGACCGTTGTACACGCCACTGCCACGCCGACCGCGGATTGCGACATGCGCCTCGACTACCGGAAACTGCCCATAATAGCTACCGACGATCAGCGCAGAACGCTGCACCCAGTCCTGAAGCGCGTCGCGTCCGATGGCAAATGGTTGGTCCTCGATCAACAGGTGCACAGACGCGCCGGGCAGTTCCAGCGTAACGACTTCGGGCTCGGCACGGGCCAATGAAGTGGCAAGTGCACAGACGAGCCACGCCAGCATCAAACGGTTTCGTCGCCACACAAACATTAACGACCGGTACTCCTGCGCAAAGCTCAGCCGCGCAGTGCTAGCCCGTGCCGCTGCATGCGCCAGACCAGCTGGTCAAAGCGATCCTGCCCGAAAAAGGGTTCACCCTGGAACACGAGCAGCGGCACACCCCAATGCCCGGCTGCTTGCTGGGCCCGATGATTTGCCTCGATTATTTGATCCAGCTGATCATGGTCTGTTTCGATGCGTGCTTCGAGATCCGTCAAAACCAAACCGGCCCGCTCCGCCGCCTGCTGCAGGTGATCGCCAGTGTCCCAGCCGGTGGTCCCGCCAAACAACAGGCGGCTGACCTGATCAATGAATTCCAGCGCCCGGCCCTGTTCCTGCGCCGCCGCTGCGAGGCGCATCAAACGTTCGATGCGTGGTTGCTCCTGGCTAAACCCACTCAGCGCCCGGTCAAAATCGACGGGGTCCGGGTTGGGTGAGGCGATAGCCATACCCAGGTATTCCGCCGTGCGCCGCGTGTCGCCCAACATGTAGCCGACGTAAAGCGGGTTAAGACGCTTTAGCAGCTCCGGGTCTCTGACGGCGAGCGGATAGACGACGCGGGCGTCGATATCGACGTCATAGCTGTCCCTGAACTCCAGCAGCCGCGGCATCAGCAGGTAACTGTATGGGCTGCGGAAAGACCAGAACAGGTCGACATGCAAAGTCATGTTGTGCTCCCGACCCGGGCGTTATTGTTTGACGTCTTCGAGCACTGGGCGGGAGCGTACACACCCGCCCGGTGACTTTGTTTAGTCTATGTGTACAAGGCTTGGTTTACGACCCGCCACGCACGCGGCTAAACCAGTGCTCCATCTGTCGCCCGGCCGCTTCGCGTCCACCGAGTCCGAATGCCAGTGCGATGGCGACCGCCACCGCGCCGAGTACGAACGAAAACCCGAGATTCACGATATCGTCCGCAATGCCCATGGCACGGAGCCCCATCGCCAGAATCAAACCGATGATCGCGATGCGTGCAATGTTTGCCAGAAGTTCGGCATTCTGCCCGCTGCTTCGGATGATTCCTTTGTACGCAACGTTCGACAGCCACAAGCCAACAACCAGGATCGCGCTGCCGAGCAGAATCTGTGCAGCGAACTCGATCAGTGTTGTGACCAGTTCGCCAACCTGCTGAAATCCCAACTGACTGGATGCCTCGACGATCGCAAATAACACCACGAAAATGGTGACCAGCGTTCCAGCCAGCTCCGACAACTTGAACCCGCCGGCCGAGATCTGCTCCATGCCGAGCCGTTGCGGTAACTCGTCGACCCCAAAACCGTGCAACAGGCTTGCCGCCAGGCCCGACAGGAATCGACCGAGAAAATATGCGGCGGTCAGAATTACGATAGCCGCAAAAATTCCCGGTATAGCGGCCATGAACGTCGACAGCATTTCGGTCGCCGGAACCGAAATAGCATTGATCTGCAAGGTGTTCAATGCCGCAATCAGGGCCGGCACGAACACGAAGACCGCAACGATCAAACCAATGACACTGGATGGCCGCACGTCCGACGGCAGGCCCACTTTCTCCGCCAGCCCGTCGAATCCGATCGCAGCCAGCAGATTAGCAACGAGCGCGTTCAGGATTTTCGCGACGAACCAGCCGACCAGCCCGATGACGACGGCACCGATGATATTCGGCATCATTCCAAGAATCTGATCGACCATGTTCTGGACCGGATCCAGCAAGCCCTCGAGCTTCAGCGCATCCAGAATCGCCGGCAGGAACAGCAGGATTATCAACCAGTACAGAATGGCTCCGGCGTTGGAACTGACCGGCCGCGCCTCACCCTCACCGGCGATTGCCTGGTCCAGGCGGGTCGCGCTCAACGCCTTGACGGTCAGCGTCCTGACCAGACTGGCCACTATCCATGCCACCAGCGCTATCACCGCACCGCCGATGAGATTAGGCGCGTAGTCGAAGAACTTCGTAACCAATGCCTGCAGCGGGTCCGACACCTGGGCAAGGTTCAGCACACCGAAAAATGCCACCAACGCCAGCAGGAGAATCAGCCAGTAGATGCCGGAGCTGATCAGCGACTCGGCTTTGATTTTTTCGTCCGTGGTCGATTGAATCCGCTGGTCCAGTTTTGCCAGCCCGAGTAGCTTTGACGTCGCTGATCGCAACAGCACGGCAATCACCCAACCGACGATCAGGATGGCGAGTGCGCTGAGCATGTTGGGCAGAGTGCCGGCCAGCGTTTCAGCTACTGAGGAAAAGATAGAACCGTTGTCCATGATGACTCCCCCTTATTAATAAAACTCCGCATGCGCACGGTATCCGGTCGGGGCCGGCCTGGTGCGCCGGCGCAATACAGCACGAACGGTAGTTACACGATCAAATGACAGTTTGGTCCGACCAACAGTGACAGGTGGATATATGACAGGTGAACGAAAGTCTAAGACCGTCATGCGCGACAAACAGATCCCGGACAGTTCGCAACGAACAGTAGCACAGCGGCTCGGCGGTCGTGGGCCCCACGTGGCGTCGTTGCAGGCGTCGCGGAGGAAGCGAGGACCGGTAGCTTTGCGTCGTCAGCTTTCGCTGGGTTTGCCTTTGGCTCTGCTGTGATCGTTCATAGCATGTCTATCGGGGCTGCGCAACAAGCTCGCGATTGCCGGCTTCTCAGGTAGCGCAGCTGATGTTTGTCACGGTCGATCCACCGAGCCTGGACCGTCCGGGTCAGGCGTGAAGTACGGCCGCTCAGGTGAAAAAACTTGCGCCAGATAATCGAGTATCTGCTCCCGCAGAACGGGCGGCGGCTCTGGCATGCCCTGCTCCGCCACCATCCAGTCGAGCGTATCCTCCCAAGCCTCGCGGCTTAAGCCCTGTTGTTGGACCAGCATCATTGAATGGCATCCGGAACAGGACGCATAGGTCAATTCGCGGCCTTTGCCAGGTGGCAGATCATCCCATGGCATGGGTTCCGCCTTCGCGCCTTGGTAGCCGATGCAAACCATGACGCCCAGCGCCGCGAAACCGGCTTTGGCAGCGTTCATCCGGTTACTCGAACCGCGATCCGGTGCATGGAATTGTTCAGATAACCTTTCGGGTTCCAGTCAATAGCAAATGGCTGCATTCGCCCCAACTCGTCGACAGCACGCGACCACAACTCGTAATAGCCTGGCGCCGGAAATGCGAGTGCGGCGCGCCAGTGCTGCCACGAATATTTGTTGGCTGGCGCTTCCAGCGTTGCTCGCTGCCAGGTCGCACCAAAATCCATCGAAATGTCGACGGCTCGCACGGCAGCTTCTCCCGCCCATGCGTGTCCCCGGATTACCAAGGTGCTATCACCACGGGACAGTTCAATGCCGCTGCGTGGAAAAGTGATCATGGACTTGACCGGCATCGACTCGATGATCCGGAAATGCTGTTCAGGCACTTCCTGACCCGGGGCAACCCGGTAACGCGGCACCCGGTACGAGGTGCCGCCCATTTTTGCACCGTCGTGAATAACTTTGCGCACCCAGATTCGGTTCAGCCACTTCTGCGAACACGAACCGGGCCATCCGGGAGCAACGATGCGCAACGGCGCCCCGTTCATCGCGTGGATTGGTCCACCGTTCATCGCGAACGCAACCAATGTGTGCGGGTCCATTGCCTTGGCGATCGGAATACCCCGTGAAATGGGTGGTTTGTCCGCCTGCCCCGATAGATGCGTGTCGGCTCCGTAATGCCCGGTGTAGACCGCGCTGTCCTTAATGCCAGCCGCACGCAACAGGTCACGGTAACGCACCCCGGTCCATTCCGAGTTGCCGATTGCACCGACGGTCCACTGATTTCCGCGCGCCGGTGGATTGAACGCTGCCCGGCCATTACCGCCGCATTCCAGTTGCAACGCGTAGGTGACGACTGCGAAATCTCTCCGCATGTCCGCAATGCTCAATTCGAGCGGTTGGTCCACTTCTCCGTCGATGATCAGCCGCCAGTCTGACGCGTTGATGGCGCCCGGGGGAAAGCCGTTGTTACGGATAAAATGACGCTCGACCGGCGTGATGCGATCGTCCAGCAAATGCGCGGGTGTCTCGGCATTCAGCGGCCGGTCGTTCAGAACCCGCAGACCGTCTTTGCCGGGGATCACGAACGGTTCCGCGGTATCAGCCAGCGCCGCTGGAATCAAACCGCCGGGCATATTCCGCCAAAACGGTATGCTCGACCCCAGCAGCACACTCATCGCGGCAAGCCCAGAACGCTGCAGAAATCCGCGGCGGCCGGCATCGACACGGCGTCCGAAAATCGACGCGTCGGCTCGCTCCGGATCCATCGCATACAACTCGGCTATGCCGCGTTCGACTTGCTGACTCGACATGCTTATCCCCCGGTTTGTGCGTCAGAAGCCACCTGTGCCGGACAAAAGCATAGCAGCGCGTTGCCATCGTGAGTGAACCCGAACCGCGCATTCCATTCGCTGCCGGCCTCACGCGGCCCGCAGGATTTGTACTGGATCAAAAGAATTCGTCCATCCAGGCGGCGGCACGCGGGGCCAGGCGCCGTAGCGCCGATTGGCTCCGGGGAACGGGAGTCGGACTCCACGGTTCCCGGCCTGGGGGGGTGGCCGTTGAATTCCACTGCGCCGGCGTTACAACAACCGGCTCTGGGCATTCTTACCGCTCACCCGGACAGACGAAAGTGACTCTGCGCGGCGCGACATTCTGCACTATATGTCCGGACAATCAAAGCTACTAACGGACCCGGCCCGGGTCGGTTGACCCGGGCAGCGTTTTTTGTTGTTCCAGAATATTTATTCTGTTTCGACTACAAAGAAGGCCGCTGGATACTCAGGTCGATCAGGCGCTCGCTACCCTGCGCGCGGCAGTTGGCGCGAGTTGTGCTGGCCGGCACCGCGGTCGGGTCGTTGTCGGTATACAGCCTGGTCTCGATCTGGAACGCGTATCCGGCGCCGCGCGGTTCGACCCTGATAAGCCGATGCTCTATACGCCGGGTGTCGGCGTCTTCGAGTTCCGCGCGCAACGCCGTCGCACACACGGTCAGCTCATCGATATAGGCCGGCTCGAACGGTTCAGCCTGGGCTGCAGGCGTCATCAGCACAGCGGTCAATACGCCGATCGCCGGAGCGGTCTTAAGCAGTGTTTGCGTAATCATGGTTTTCTCCTCATCAGTAGTGCAAAAACAGAATAGTTATTCTGTTTTATCCAAAAAAACGTTCAGCCCAGACTGTCGATCACCGACTCCGCGTAGGCTTTGATATCTTTTTTCGCCATCCCGGAGCGGACAAACACGACCAGCCCCATCAACTGGCCGGTCAAATACCGGCCCATACGTCGGTGGTCCGTGTCGGCCGGGATCTCGCCGTTCGCTTTGGCATTTTTCAGCGCTTTGGAAAAGATCACGGTCAGCATCGTCAGATATCCCTGCACCGCCGCTTCGATTTCTTCGTCCTGCGGCGCAACCTCGATCGCCGTGTTGCAGATCATGCAGCCCATGTCCGCCCAGTTGCTGCGATTCAGGCGCAGCATGTCCCGGAAATAGCCTTTGATCTCCGGCAGTGATGCATCCGGCTGGCGCAACGCACGCATTTTCACGCCGGCGGTCATCTGCGCGTAGCGGTCCAGTGCGGCCAGAAACAGTTCGCGCTTATTGCCGAACGTCCCGTAGATGCCGTAGCGACTGACCCCGGTTGCCTGGACCAGGTCATTCATCGACGTGTCGGCGTAACCTTTCTGCCAGAACACTTCCATGGCCTGGTCCAGCGCCTGCGCCGCATCAAACTGTCTGGTTCTACCCATAGCGAAGCAGAATACTTGTTCTGGAATACGCTGTCAACCGCAGACGGCGGTCAGGGGTTTTCGTTGTCCATGTCGACCACGACCTGCCAGCGCCCGTCCGGGGCCTTGCGCCAGACGAACAGGTACTTGCCCTCGACGGCGACCGGGTTGCCCTCCTCGTCGTCCCAGCTATTCCAGTAGGTACCCCAGGTGTAGCCCAGCTCTCCAGAGCGGGCCACGACTGCCGCTGCCGGCGACCAGGTCAGGTCAAGTTCGGGGTCGGCCAGCATCGCCGCGTAGATCTTGGCCCGGCCGTCCAGCGGCGGCCGGCCGTTCGCCAGTTGCTGCGCATCCTCGGCCAGGTATTGCCGATATGCCTCGGGCGCCCCGTCGGTGAACGCAGCTTCGGCGAAAGCCTGGTCGGTTTCCAGCAGCCGGCCCTGCTCGTGCTCAACATCGACGGACGGGGCGCAGGCGCCAAGCCACGCACCCAGCGCCGCGACGATGCAATACGGCCCCCTACGCATCGTTAGCCTCGTAGTGATGACTCGGCATCCAGTCACCACGGCCGTCGGGCAACAGATCCAGCAGATTCCACACCGGCGTGAACAGGTCCATGGCACGGTGGTGACGCTCGACCAGCGATCCCTCGGTCGTGTAGCAATGCACGATGCTGCCATCGCCGACAGCCTGGAACACGCTGAGCGCGGGCAGCTGGCGGTCCGGCGCCAGTTCGACCCCAAAGTCGGCATTGAAACTATTGTCATAGCTGGACAACAGGCGGAGACGATCCCAGCCGCGGTCGCGGCCCCAGGCACGCAGCCTGTCGAGCTGAGTTTTGGCAATCACGACAAACAAGGCCCGTTGTTCGACGTGCCTGACCACCGCAGTAAAGCCGTCGGTCCACATGCTGCACATCGGGCAGGCTGCTTCGCTGTCGGGCGAAAACATCAGATGCTGCACGATCAGCGTGTCGCGTTCAGCCGTGAACAGTTCCGAGAGACGGGTGCCGAAATAGTGCTCCGGATCATGGTCCGCCAATTCCGGCGGCCCCTCGCGAAAGCAATAGTCCTTGTCTACCACCGGTCCCGGTGGCAGCTCACGGCGCAACTGGGCGACCTGCTCGCGCTGCTCGATCAGCGCGTTCTCGGCGGCCAGCAGCGCGTCGCGTTTGGCTCGGTAATCATTGGCGCTTGTCATTGTGGTCGGCAGTGTACACCCGGCGCCGGGCTCTGATTGCTGGGCCCCGAAATTGGTCATAAAGCCCTAAAAATGAGAGCTAGGCCACGGTATGAAAGGCTTGCCTGCTTTACGGTTCCAGCGTCCCGTGTACCCCTCAGAATAGATTATGTCCACTTTGATCGTCGTTGCCAGCCTCGCCTCCGTCACAGTCGGTTTGTTGGTCGGCTGGGGCCTAGCCATTAGGGATCGTAAAAAGCCACGCCCTATCAAAGGCGAGGACCCCAGGGATCAGGCTCTGCGCGAACTCCGTGCCGCTCTGAACATTGCCCAGAAAAACGTGGAGGAGTCCAAGGGCAAGACCGACAACCGTTCGCTGGAACTCCAAAAAGCCCGCGAAACCCTGGATCAAACCGAGGCCACGTTAAACAATATCCAGGAAAAATACGCGGGCTCCAAGGATCAACTGAACCAGGAGCTGGAAGACAAAGAAAAGCTGATCCAGGAACTCACTCAGCACCGCAACGACCGGGACAAGTTCAAGGCCAAAATTGACGAACTCGAGGTCCAGCTCAATGTCAGCAATGGTCCGGACCTGATGGCGGGAGCCAATGAAGCCGAGCTCGCCGAGGCACAGGCCGACGCGGAAGCACTGAAGTCGCAAATGGAGATGCTGCGAGCCACTTCGAAGGGCGGCGACGATACAAGCGATGCCGCGTTTCAGCGCTTTCAGAAAGCCACTGAGGACATCCGGGATCTGAAGGTCGAGATTAGCCATTTGGAGAATCAGGTTCTGCAGTCCAGCAAACTCGACGACGAGATCAAACGGTTGAAGGAGTCTCTGCAAGGAACCGACAAACTGAAGGAAGATGTAAAGCGTCTCGAGGGCGAAATCGCAAGCCACGAACCGCTCAAAGTGGAATTCGAGCATCTGCAAAAGCGGTTCGCGAAAGCGAACAAACTCGTGGCGGAAAAAGACAAACTGGAGATCAAGGTCGGCGAGCTCGAAACGGTGGTCAGCAAACGCGAGACCGAGATCAGACAGCTCGAGGACATAGCGGAAGAGGCCGA
>JAPUGB010000209.1 GCA_027293165.1 Gammaproteobacteria bacterium | reverse complement strand
CGCACTCGGGATCGAATCTTTCTTGCAGATGCTCCCGCAGGCTGTCCAGCGGCCGGCGATCCAGGGTCTGGTCGTGGTCCTGCTGCACTTGGTCGATGCCCTTTAGCGCTTTCAGCAGCCCGGCGCACTGCCGGTGAATATCGTCCGGTTTGGTTTCAAAAAAATTTGCGACCTGTAACAGCAGGTCGGTGAACGCAGGCATGCCGTAGCGGGATTCATTAGGAAAATAGGTGCCGCCGAAGAACGGCAGATGATCGCCCGGAGTCAGGAACATTGTCAGCGGCCAGCCACCGGGGCGTTGCGCGATCAATTGATGCGCCGTTTGGTAGATCTTGTCGAGATCCGGCCGTTCTTCACGATCGACTTTAATGTTAACGAACAACCGGTTCATGACGTCGGCCGTGCCCTGGTCTTCGAACGATTCGTGCGCCATGACATGACACCAGTGGCAGGCGGAATAGCCTACCGACAGCAGGATCGGCTTATTTTCCCGGACCGCCTTCGCTAGCGCTTCTTCGCCCCACGGATACCACTCGACCGGGTTGTCGGCATGCTGCAACAGGTACGGGCTGGTTTCATTTTGAAGCGCGTTCACACAAGCGCCTCCTTATTTTCGTGCCTCCGATGACTATACCCCATCGGAATACCGTGAACATTACGCAGGAAACAGCCGGTTATTATCGGGTCCCGGCACAGGACCGAACGTCGATTGACGCGCTCCGGCCGATGGTAGACTTGTCTGATGTTCACTTACCCCGGCTTCGACCCCATTGTCATTCAGCTTGGCCCGCTGGGAATTCGCTGGTACGGGCTGATGTACCTGGTGGGTATCGTTGGCGGCTGGTGGTTTGCCCGCAAGCGGATCAACCCGAACGGCCCGGTTAAAACCCTGGCGCAGGTCGACGATCTGATCTTTTATCTTGCGCTGGGCGTGATTCTTGGCGGGCGCTTGGGCTACATGCTGTTTTACGACACGGCGCAGATCATCGACGATCCGTTGCGCATCGTCATGATCTGGAAGGGCGGCATGTCGTTTCACGGCGGCCTGCTGGGGGTAACCGTCGCGATGGCGCTGTATGCGCGAAAGTCGGGCTGTTCGTTGCTGGCACTAGCAGACTTCGTGGCGCCCCTGGTACCGATCGGTCTCGGTGCCGGGCGGATCGGCAATTTCATCAACGGGGAATTGTGGGGCAAGGCGACGGATTTGCCGTGGGCCGTTATCGTCAACGGCCAGCCGCGCCATGCCTCGCAACTCTACGAGGCATTCCTCGAGGGGCTGGTGCTGTTCACCATCCTGTGGGTGTATTCGGCGCGTCCCCGGCCGACGATGGCCGTGACCGGCCTGTTTCTCCTGTGCTACGGGCTATTTCGTTTCCTGATCGAGTTCGTGCGGCTACCCGATGCCGATATTGGCTACCTGGCTTTAGGTTGGGTCACGCTCGGACAGGTATTGACACTGCCGATGATTCTCGGCGGAATGGGGATGATGTTTCTGGCCTATCGCCGCCCGATCGGTGGTGTCAGCCAACCGGACGGAGCGTCTCAGGGAGGACCATAGCGTGCGGCAGTACCTCGAGATGATGTCTCATGTGCGCGATCGTGGCGCGCGCAAGGATGACCGCACCGGTACCGGCACCCGGAGCGTTTTTGGTTACCAGATGCGTTTCGATCTTCGTCGTGGCTTTCCATTGCTGACCACGAAAAAACTGCACACGCGCTCTATCGTCTATGAGCTGCTGTGGTTTCTGAACGGCGACACGAACGTTAAGTATCTCAACGAGAACGGCGTCAGCATCTGGGACGAATGGGCGGATGAAAATGGTGATCTCGGCCCGGTTTACGGCGCGCAATGGCGTTCGTGGCCGACGCCGGACGGCGGATACGTCGACCAGCTGGGCTCGGCGATCGACGCCCTACGCGCGAACCCGAACTCGCGACGGATTCTCGTCAGTACCTGGAATGTCGCGGAACTCGACCGTATGAGGCTGGCGCCGTGCCACGCCTTGTTTCAGTTCTACGTGGCCGACAGGCGCTTGTCCTGCCAGCTGTATCAGCGCAGCTCCGATATTTTCCTCGGGGTGCCGTTCAACATTGCATCCTACGCGCTGCTAACCCACATTGTGGCGCAGCAGACGGATCTGCAGCTGGGCGAATTCATATGGACCGGCGGTGATTGCCACCTGTACCTGAATCATCTCGATCAGGTGGAGGAGCAACTTGGCCGCGAACCGTTACCGCTGCCGCGCCTGGCCATTCATCGCAAGGCGCCGTCGATTGCGGAATATCAGTACGAGGATTTCGAGTTCGTCGACTACCAGTCGCATCCGCATATCAAAGCCGCCGTCGCCGTCTAAATTCCCGGCGCGTCGGTGCTTGCTTAACCGCAGCACGACCCCCCGGAAGGGCCGCACGCTTAATCTCGCTACGCCATCCCCGGCGCCGCCACTCCGGCTAACAATATCCCCGACGGGAAATCGTGCGCCGAACTTGAGTGCCTATGCCCTTTCCCATGCTTCCCCGTAACCTCTGATGATCCAAGAAACGTCGACCGCTCCCGACGACGCTCACGACCCCTCCGGCATGTCCCGCTGCGGGGGAGCGGAGGTCATCCGAGCGTCGTCGCCGGCTTGCGCGACATGGATGTCGGAGCCAGCCGGTGCCGATCTGCCCGAAGCCAGGGACGGCGAAGGGCAGTTAAGCAAGGATGCCCTTCGGTCGCCCGCGCCCGGATAATATCCCGCGAAATACAAGTGAGGTCTGAATAACGGCCGGCGAGGCGCCGGAACGTCATCAAAGTCGGCCGCATTGGCCCAGAGCCAGCGGGTTTTGGTGGGACTTGGGCCATTGGCGGTAAAGGAGTACCATGTGCGGCTAAGACTTGGCGCCGTCATGGACGGATGGCAGACGGTCCCAGCGTGGTCTCGCACCGGATTAGCGACAGGAGTCGAACGGGGCAGACGGATGCAACTGAACGTACCAGGTCACCGGCACCTGCGTAAAATAGTCGTTCTCAATCCTAAGGGCGGCTGCGGAAAAACGACCCTCGCAATTAACGTCGCCGGCTACCTTGCGTCGAAGGGGAAAGCCGTTGCACTGATGGATACCGATCCCCAGGGATCCGCGGTGCGCTGGGTGCAGAACCGCCCGAAGAACCTGACACCGATTCATGGCATGACGGTGTGCGGTAGCAAGGCTAACGTGACCCAGAGCTTCAAATTACGCGTGCCGCTCGGCACTGAATTCCTGATCGTCGACTCACCTGCCGGAGTACCGGCGCATGATCTGGGCGAACTGACCAGTGGTGCGCATGCGATCATCGTGCCGGTGCTGCCATCCGGAATCGATGTGCACGCTGCCTCCAGGTTGATGGCGGACTTGTTACTCGTCGCCCGCGTTAGTCGGCGCAGCGGCCGGCTCGGCGTCGTGGCAAACCGTGTGCGTGAAAACACGCTCGGATATCGTCGCTTGATGAGTTTTCTGGATCGACTATCGATTTCGGTTATCGGTATTTTGCGTGACAGCCAGAACTACGTGCATGCGGCAGAGGCCGGCATATCGATCCACGAGCTGCCGCCATCCCGTGCCCGCAAAGACCAGTTGGCATGGCGGACCATCACTCGCTGGCTGGACCGCAGGCTGGACACTCAGCTGACGTCGCGGGATTTCCATCGGCCCGAGGTTGTTTCAAACCGCGCGATTCGCCAGTTCGCGGAATATCCTTTCTAGCGCGACGCTTGCGCGGGCCGGTAGCTTCCGGTCAGAATCCCACCCTGTCGGGGACCAAAACAACCCACGTAAGTTGCCCCGAAATATAAGCTAGTCTCGAGATTGCTGTCCTGTGGGCGGGGAGAAGTACACGATGTGGATTCGAAAAAACCACCTGGACCTGTTAAAGGGCCGGCATTTACCGATACCGACACAGATCGTGTCGAATGAAGAGTTCTATCCGATGTCGCAAACGGCCGAGCAGGCCAGGATTGAAAAGCGGCTGTTTGAGATGGCCGGCGAAAAGGCCCGTCGACTCGGGATGTCGCGGCGGGAATTCTTGAAAACCAGCGGTGGAATGGCGACGGCATTTCTGGCGATGAACGAAGTGTTCGGTCCGGTATTTAACGTCGGTGTTGCCGAAGCGATGGAGGCAGCCGCCTACAACGAAGCGTGGCCTAAAGACCAGTTCATCTTTGATGCCCAAACGCATCACGTCAAAGACACGATAAGAGGGCCGCTGGCGATGCGGAAAATTACCGGGCGCTTGGGATTCAACCAGGCACTGGCGGGGGTGACCCCGCCTGAGGATGCCCTCCACCGCGCAAATTATCTGAAGGAGATCTTCCTGGATAGCGACACGGTGATGTCGGTCATGAGCGGCGGCGCAGTGGGTCCGGTCGAAGAACACACATTGCCGGTCGAGGAGATGGTATTGACGCGCAACACGATGAATGAGATCGCCGGATCGCAGCGAATGTTGAGCCACGGTTTGGCCGACCCGGTGCGGGCAGGCGCAATCGAGGAATTGGAGCGCCAGGCCACGGAACTCAACATCGATGGGTGGAAGTGTTACACCGGGAATCCCTATGCTCCATGGCGCATGGATGACCAGCAGATTGCTTACCCGTTCCTCGAGAAGGCGATCGAACTCGGCATCACCAATGTCAGTGTGCACAAAGGGTTGCCCTTGTCGATGCGCGCCAAGGAATTCTTTATTCCGGACGATATTCCCAGGGCGGCGAAGGACTTTCCGGACATCAACTTCATCGTGTATCACTCCGGCATGCGGCACATGATGGCAAATCTACCGCCAACCATGACTGGACTGGGCGACAACGGCTACATCGAATGGACGACCGATTTGTGCAATGCGCGTATGGCAAATCCGGATATGACTAACGTGTATATGGAGCTGGGCGGCGTGTTCGGTTTCTCCGTGATCACAAACCCGGACGTCTGCGGTCACTTGCTCGGGCAAATCATCAAGGCTTTCGGTGCCGACCACATGATTTGGGGCACCGACTGCATCTGGTTCGGTTCGCCGCAATGGCAGATCGAAGCGTTCCGTCGCTTTCAAATTCCCGAGGCGCTGCAGGAAGAATATGGCTATGCGGCGATCACCGACGCCGACCGCGATCGCGTGTTCGGTCTCAATGTGGCGGGTTTGTATGGAGTGGACGTCGACGCGGCCCGCGAGGCGGTGGCCGGTGACGCAATTCAAAACCTCCGGGCGGAATATCGCGAAGCCGGGGCGGAGCCCAGCAACACGGCCTACGGTTGGGTACGCGGCTGACAGCAGGGCGCATCGCCGGGAAGTTGCTAGCGGCGCGGGATGATCTTGGGGACTACCGGCACCGCCGGAGCGTGGTTGTCCTCCAGCGTAAATCGGCCGGTGGTGTTATACGGGTCGCCAGTCGTGCCTGGGCGGTGATCGAACCTCGACGGATGCCCGTGGTCGATCGCCGCATCAGCAGTCTCGGCGTCGGTTGCCGGCTGTTCCTGCAGCGGCCGATCCTGCGGCGCCGTCGAGGCCGCGTCTTTCCTTGAACCTTTGGTGAGCATGCTTTCACCTCCGCCAGTCTTTCCTTGACTGCATCGGTACCATTATAAAGAGCCACGCCGCGGCGATCCCGTCAGCCGTCGGGTCAAGCTTGGCCCTCGTCGGATTCAGCACCGTTCGTCCGGCCAGCCTGACCATTTGTCGCGTATGCCGCCGTCGGGGATTCCCGGCTGCTCCACAACGAGCGGGCGACTGAGAACCGGTCGGCGGTTTGGCGGAGGCTCGCGCTATATAGTCAGCCCGACACAGTGCCGGCATTTGGGGCGCAGCCTGACGCACTATGGACGACCGCCATGACCTTAAGCTGATCCTGGAATCGCGGGTACCTATCGTGCTCGTCAATACCCATGACGAGACCCGTTTCCTGGAATTCCTGCAGGGCATTACTGGCGAAGCGTCGGCTGAGGACTACCGCCCGTTGTTTCGGTGGTCCGTGACCGATGGACTGCAGCGTCTCGATATCGATCTGGAGCCGCAACTCCATAACGCCGCTCCGGACCAGGTGTTAAAGCACATTCGCAGCGTTGAGCAGCCAGGCACCTATGTGCTGTTGGATTTTCATCCCTACCTGCAGGACCCGGTACACATTCGCTTACTCAAGGATATCGCGTTGGATTCGCAGGACGGTTCACGCACCTTGATTCTCGTCAGTCATGACATGGAATTGCCGGTGGAACTGGAGCGGCTGGCAGCACACTTCACGATGTCGCTGCCTGATGAACAAGAACGCTCGACGATCGTCACCAAAGTCATTGATGAATGGAACCTGGAAAACACCGGCTCGGTAAAGATCGACCGTAAGGCGTTCGACTTGTTGGTGCGTAATCTTTCCGGCCTGACCCGGCCGGACACCGGGCGGCTGGCGCGGAATGCCATTTATCACGATGGGGCCATAACTCATGAAGACCTGCCAACGGTCATGGAAGGCAAATACCAACTGCTGAACCGGCAGGGCGTATTGTCTTACGAATACGAAACCGCGAAGTTTTCGGATGTCGGTGGATTGCGCAATCTGAAGGTCTGGCTGGAGCAACGTAAGCGAGCGCTTGCCGGTGGCGCCGAGGCCAAACATCTCGATCCGCCGCGTGGCCTGTTGCTGGTTGGAGTCCAAGGTTGCGGCAAGAGCCTTGCTGCCAAGGCCGCAGCCGGGATTCTCGGTGTTCCGCTGCTGCGCCTGGATGTCGGCGCCTTGTATAACAAGTTTCACGGTGAGACCGAACGCAATCTCCGGGAATCACTGCAGCAGGCCGAGGTGATGAGTCCGTGCGTCCTATGGATCGACGAAATCGAGAAAGGCTTGTCTACCGGGGCTGGAGACGACGGGTTGTCCCAGCGCGTGCTCGGTACGTTTCTGACCTGGCTGGCCGAAAAGAGCACCTCGGTGTTTGTCGTGGCGACGGCCAACGATATCTCCAGACTGCCCCCGGAATTGATTCGTAAAGGCCGCTTCGACGAAATTTTTTCCGTCGATCTGCCAACGCCACGCGTGCGGGCGGATATTCTGAAAATTCATCTCAAACGCCGAGAGTTGCAGCCGGAACAATTCAATCTCGTGCAACTCGTGGAAGCCAGCAAGGGATTCTCCGGCGCGGAAATTGAACAATGCCTGGTGGCGGCACTGTATGCCTCGCACGCGGTGAGGCAGGATCTAGGCACCAAGCACATTCTGGCCGAATTCAAACGAACCCGCCCGCTGTCGGTGATCATGGCAGAGAAGCTCAGTGCGCTGCGGCGGTGGGCGGCCGAGCGCACCGTACCGGCAGATTGATGCCGCTCGATCGCCATATCAACTAGCACAAGCTGGAACAAGAAATTCCGATGCTACGAAAATCGCGCTATTCTAGCGGCTGGTGCATTCCGCCAGTGTTTTATGTGTCGCAGCATTCAAGGGGAATCAGCGATGGCAAAAGGACAAGTTGTGGTGCGTCCAGTGTCACTGGACTCCGAGGCAACGTATCGGCACATCGAAGTGCGCCCGCTAACAGGCGCACTCGGTGCGGAGATTTTCGGGGCCGATCTGAGCCAGCCATTGCCGGACGATGTGTTTGCCGAAATACATGCGGCTTTGCTGGAGAACCTGGTGATATTTTTTCGCGATCAGGACATCACGCCCGGGCAGCACACCGCGTTCGGGCGGCGGTTCGGCGAATTGCATGTGCACCCGTATATACCGTCGCTGGAAGGTCACCCGGAAATTATTCCGCTCGGCGGCGAGGCCCCGGGGCCGAGTTCGTACGCTCGCAACGCCAATGAGTGGCACACCGATCTGACCTACACGGAGATTCCGCCGATGGGTGCGATCCTGCACGGGCTCGAGATCCCGGCGACCGGCGGCGATACGATGTTTGCCAACATGTATGCCGCTTATGAAAGCCTGTCCGATCGTATTCGGCACTTGATCGACGACATGACCGCGGTACACAGCGTGACAGCGACGAAATCGTTGCACGAGTTATCCTCGCCGGCGCAGGTCAAAAGTCTGCAGCAGCAACTGGAGATCAGCCCGCCGGGCGAACACCCGGTCGTACGGACGCACCCGGAAAGCGGGCGTAAGGGGCTGTTCATTAACCAGCATTTCACATCCCACCTCAACGGTGTTAGCGAGCGTGAAAGCCGGGCGCTGCTGAACCTGCTCTGCGAGCATGTCAACCAGCCGGAGTTTCATTGCCGGTTCCGCTGGCGTGATAACTCGATAGCGTTCTGGGACAACCGCTGCACCCAGCATTACGCGATCTTCGACTACGCCGAACGGCGGCGCATGCACCGCGTGACCGTGTGCGGTGATAAACCTTACTGAATCCAGTTGCCGAACGGGCGCGCCGTGTGACTTCTGGCGCAACGGGCCTTAACAGCTGATCATACCGCCATGAATCCCGTCGCTGTCCTCACGATTGCCATCGCACTTCTGGCCTATGGCCTGGTAAGTCGCCGCATCCAGGGTTCGATTTTTACCGGGCCCATGCTGTTCGCCGCGTTCGGTTTTGCCGTCGGTCCCGATGGGGCCAGCCTCGTGCCGATGCGGGTCAGCCACGAGGGCTTACACCTGTTGGCCGAGATCACGTTGATTCTCGTGTTGTTCTCGGACGCGGCCAATCTCGATTTGCGGCAATTGCGCCGGGACCACAATCTGCCGGTGCGTATGCTGACCATCGGCCTGCCGCTCAGCATCGTGTTGGGTGCCGCATTGGCATTGGGATTACTGGCCGGGTTTTCAATCTGGGAGGCACTGCTGCTGGCTGCCATCCTGGCGCCAACCGACGCGGCCCTGGGACAGGCGGTCATCACCAATCCGGTGGTGCCCGTGCGCATCCGCCAAACGCTGAACGTCGAGAGTGGCCTCAATGACGGCATCGCGTTTCCGTTCGTGCTGGTCTTTGCGACCGTCGCTACGATGGCCGATGCGGGCCAACAAGCCTCCGATTGGATCCTGTTTGCGATCAAGCAGATGGGTCTCGGTCCGCTGGCCGGTATTGCGGTCGGTTTCGTCGGTGCGAAGCTGGTGGCGTTTTGCCATCGTGCCGACTGGATGAGTGAAACGGCGGAGGGGATCGTGGCCCTGGCATTGGCGTTCGCCGCCTACCAGGCTGCCGAGCTCATCGGGGGCAATGGATTTATTTCGGCGTTCGCGGCCGGTCTGAGTTTTGGCAACACGCTGGGCAGGCATTGCAAGTTTCTGTTCGAGTTTGCCGATGCCGAGGGACTGTTCCTGATTCTGCTGACCTTCATGGCATTCGGTAGCGCGATGATTCCGATGGCTTTGCCCGATTTCAACCTGGTGTATCTGCTGTACGCGGTGCTGACCTTAACCGTGATCCGCATGCTGCCGGTATCGGTTGCATTGCTCGGTACCGGCGTGAGTCCCGTCACTTCGGCATTTCTCGGTTGGTTCGGGCCGCGGGGTTTGGCCTCGGTGTTGTATGTGCTGGTGGTGCTCGAGGGAGCGGAGATGCCACACAAACACGAGATATTCGTCATCTGCACCTTGACCATTATGCTGAGCATCTTGCTGCATGGCTTTACCGCGGTGCCCGCGGCGCGCTGGTACGGCAGGCAGTCGAAGGCCATGGGTGAGTGCGAGGAAAACCGGCCGGTCAGTGAACGGCCGTGGAGCGATTGACAATGACTGAGGCGTTGAGCTGCTGGCGCTGCGGCGCATCGCTTGCGGAGTTGTCGTTACCGCTGCCCCGCCTGGATGAATGCCCGGACTGCGGTAATGACTTGCATGTGTGCCGGATGTGCCGCTGGTTTGATCCCGACGTCGCAAAGTCCTGTCGCGAGGATGATGCCGAGGAAGTCAAAGAAAAAGAACGCGCGAACTTCTGCGATTACTTTGAGCCGCGGGCCGGTGCTTATGATGTGGCGGCGGGTGCAACCGAGCAACAGGCCCGGGGCCAACTCGACGCATTATTCGGTGACACGGCTGAGCAAGCTGACGGCGCAGGGGAGGCCGATTCGCGGCAGGAGGCCGAATCGCTGTTCGGCAACGGCAAGAAAAGTGACTAATCGGCAAGCACCCGGGAAAGTCGTATCTGGGTGCCTCCGGTTTCGTCGTGCAGGCTAAGCGTCGTGCCGCCGAAAGTATAACTACGCGTTTTTTCCAGTGCTTGCAGAAAGCGGCGTTCCTGGGCATCCGATCGTTCGCCGCAGGCCATTCGGGTGACACCGAGCGGGCTAAAACTCAGACGGTCGCCGTCGATCTCCGCCGTGCCGAAAAACCGGTTGCAACCGGAGTAGCCGTTGACCTGGCCTTTGTCGTCGGCGAAATGCAAGGTCGGCGGGCCGCCGCTTAATACCGGCTGTCCACCGATGTCATCCGCTTGCCAATGCGTCAGCAGCAGACTGGTGGGACCCGGGCCCTGGTTGCTGTGGACGCATCCGGCCATGAGCGTTGCGATCAACAGCATCGCGGCAATGGTGTCGCGGTACCTCATCGCATATGCAGTTCCACGGTGTCAGCGTCGTCCACCGGATGCTCGGGCCCGACCTGCTGGCCATCATAAACGTTAGCGCCCCAGACACGCGCAAATTTCAGTCCGCTTGCAATGTCTTTGTGAACCAGCCGGGCCACGTCGAAGATGGTTTGACCGTGGCGTACCGTGTAAGGACGGTCTTTCTTTGCCGGCTGCCCCGGTACCTTGGTGTAGACGCGCACAATTTTCAGCCCCTCGAATAACAACGGTCCGATTGAGTCGCAACCTTCGCCGGTCGTGGCCGACGTGGTCCCGGCCGGAAACTTCATGCCGAGCAACTCTCCGAGAACCGCGACTTCGTCAGAGTTAGCGTCCAGGTCGCTCTTGTTGGCGACGAGCAGGGCGGGCAGGTCGATGCGGAACGGGTCATCGATCGCGTCGACGGGCTGAGCCGTATGGCTGCGCCGACGCTTGCGGCGCCTTGCTTCGGGTGGCTGCTCCAGGCCCGGCCAATGTTCGCTGAAAAAGATCTTTTTTTCGGCCAGCCGACTGGCGATAGTTTGCACCTGGTCGACGCACGCGGGATCGCTCACGTCGACAACCAGCATAACGGCATCGGTTGGCTGCAGCGTCTGGACGATCCAGTTTTCCATGTAGTCGGCCGTGATCGGCGGCAAGTCCACGAGCTGAAAATAAACATCTTCGAACGGCAGCATGCCCGGAATCGGCAGCCGGGTGGTTAAAGGGTACGGGCCGATATTGGTCCGCGACCCGGTCAGCCGGGCATGCAGACTCGACTTTCCCGCGTTCGGTGGCCCAATCAGCGCTATTTGCGCTGCGCCGTCTGGCCGCACCGTGTAACTGGGCCCGGTCCGCCGTCCGCCTTTCTTGCCGGCAGACAGGTCTTCGCTCAAATCCTTGATGCGGCTTTTGATGTCCGCCTGCAGGTGCTCGGTGCCTTTATGTTTCGGAATCGTGCGCAGCATTTCCTTAAGCGCATCCAGGCGATCGCGGGGTTCACGCGCGGCGCGAAACCCTTGCTCGGCTTTCTTGTATTCCGGTGACAGGTTGGCGGGCATGGAGCGTAGCTTGCAGGCTTCGCGATGCCGGGTAAAGGCCGCGGTGCGATCCTCTGAAAGCGGCCCCGCTCAAGGCTTTGGGCACTGTAGGTCAACTGTAAGGGCGGTGTAAGCGTTGAGTAGATGCCCAGGCGGGATGATGTGGGCAGGTAATCTGGAGACTGACATGTCGAAGCAACGCCCACGGCGCCTGGTCATGGTGATGGGTGCCGTCGCACTGATGGCCGGATGTACGCTACCCACCCGAACGGACTCCGCCTCCGAAGAACGGCTCACGGTTGGTACAGCTCAGCGCGAGATTCGGCTCGGCATGAGCGGAGCAGAGGTAGCTGGCTCCATGGGTTCGCCAAATATTGTGTCTACCGATCCGGAGCGCAACGAAGTCTGGATCTACGACCGGATCTCGACCGAGTACGTGCGCGCCGACCAGTCTGCTGGCGCGTTGCTTATCGGTGTTGGCGGATCCGCTGGCGGCGCCGTCGGTGGCAAGGCGTCGAAAAGCAAAACCACCCGCACGCAGCGAACCTTGACGGTCATCGTCTGGTTTGATGCGGGCGGGATGGTGCGGGATTTTTCCTACCACACCTCACGGTTCTGAACGGTCCGTACCCGGGGCAATGCGTATGAACGCCCAGCTCGCGACAACGGAACGGCCCAGGCACACCGCTGCTCTGGTGCTGATCCTGCTAACCGGCCTGGCTGCTTGTGCAACGACGCCCAAGCAGGTGGAGCTCAGCCTGACCGAGGCACCGCTGGAAATCCGGGAGATGCAGACCCGCAGTTTCGATGACACCACCGAGCCACAGATTCTGGCTTCTGCGATAGCAGTGTTGCAGGACATGGGTTATTCGATCGACGAGGTCGAGCAGGAACTCGGCATCATCTCGGCGTCGAAGCGAGCCGATGCCACGCCGGAGGAAAAAGGTCGCTACGTTCTGTACGCACTCGATTGCGTGCTGGGTTCGTGCACTGCGTGGCAGCTGGAACCCGACAAACAGATCATCGAACTGACCCTGGCGGTGTTCCCGCGACAGGGTTTTACAGATTCCAATGCAGTGCGCGTGACGATTCAGCGCCAGGTCTGGAACCGGGCCGGTCAGTTGTCACTGCAGCAGCCGATCGATGAAGAGCAGGTCTACCAGGATTTGTTCACCAAGCTGACCAAATCGGTGTTCTACGAGGTCAATGGATTATGAACGCTCGAACGCTGGCGCTGCTCGCGCTGTTTTTGGTGCTGGCGGGCTGTGCCGCACCCACCGCATCGGTGACCGCTGGCGGGAATCAGGCCGAGTTGCGTCACATGCAGACCCGGGAATATCAGCAGCTCGATCGACGCTCGGCGATGCGCGCGGTGATCGCAACGCTGCAGGATCTCGGATTCGTCGTCGACCGGGCGGAATACGAACTCGGGTTGATGACAGCCACCCGCTTCGAGGAACGGTCCGGGCCGAGGGCCGACAAACACATCGTGCGCGTGACCGTCACCGTGACCGAACGCCCCGGGCAGCGGTTGTCCGTGCGAGCCAATGCCCGCTACGGTGAACGCGCAGTCGAAGATCCCGAGGCCTACCAGGACTTCTTCGCGGCGCTCGACAAAGCCCTGTTCCTGACCGCCAACCGGGTCGATTAGCCCGGCAGGTTAGCCGGGAAATTCCGCGTGTCCGGCCAGCGTCCGCGCGGGCGCCTTGAACCCGGTGTCCAGCTGGCCCACGACGTCGCCGGTCGCAAGATTCACTTTTGCGACCAGTCCGTTCCAGATATTCGATGCGATGACATGCTCCCCGTCGCGGCACGCACAGATCTCCGACCAGCCATAACCCTCCAGCGGGTATTCGCCGAGCACAGCGCCGTGTTCATCGAGCAGGTCGAAGCTTTCGCCGCGGGTCACCGCCAAGCGGCCATCCGGCAGGTACGCGACCGCGATCGCCCACACCCCGTCCCGCAGGTCGTCGCCCGGGTAGGTCACGAGGTCCGGCATCTGCTCTTCGTTGATGACGTCGTAGCGCATGATGCGTTTGCCGGTCTCTGCCGTGTAGGTGATGAACTGTTCGCCGGGATGCAGCGTCGAATGGGTGACACCCTTGAACCCGGTCATTTCCGGGCAGTTTTCGACATCGTAATCTTTCGCCAGTTGCCAGTCGGCAGCGTACTTGTAGATATTGCCGTAGCCGAGCACACCATCTCCGGGAACACGCGGAAACTGGATCGTGGTCAGTTTTTCAATCCCCGGCGGTGGATCATCGGCGAGCATGTGCTCACCAAGGTAGATGCTGCCGTCGCTGGCGAAACTTGCGCTGCGATAGACGCGCGGCAGAAAGCTTTCGGCCAGCGGCAGTTGCCTGCCGGACTGCGGATCGACATGGATGACGCGCAGGTCGTTGAATGCCCAGAGAACACCGTTGCGATCGAAGGAAAGGCCGCCAACCAGATGCTGGCCGCCTTCGGTCCACAGTTCGCCCTTGTACGTAAAGTCCTCGTCATACTGCCGGATCCGGCCCATTCCAGCGTGGTCATCGTCGGGGTCATTCAACAATGTGCAGCCGATGAAAATATCCCCGGCCGCGAACGGCTGCATCGTGTTCTCATTCTCCATACCTGAGGTCTCCCTCACCAGGCTCGCTTGCGCGGGTCGGACAAGACCCGTTAGCACGGGCGTCCCCGTTCGCGTTGTTTATTCAGGTCGCAAATATAACCCGATTCCGGGCGGCCGCGCCTTGCCCATCGTAATCACCAGGCTACAGGCGATACAAAGTTGAGCGCGGGGGCCTGGCTCGATGGCCGAGGCGATACATCGATTGAGGGTTGGTTTGGTCGCGCTATGATCGCGCGATCTTCCTGCGCGTCAGGTGCAACCACGTGGTCGCGGATTCGGAACTTCCGAGCTCGCTATGGAGCCGAGCCCAGCGCGGCGCCATGGCGCCAGCGGCCGCCTTGGTGGCGGCCAGGTAGCGCTTCTCAGCGGACTCCGGATCTGGGCGCGTGGCCAGGCTCATCGGCGGCTGGTCAGCCGATCATCGCCGGCAAGGTTGCCAGCGGAATCATGATGGCTATCACGGCCATGATCACCTCATCGCGCCGGTCCAGCATCGTCGTGCGGGTTAGCTTGAACATCTGTGCTCTCCTCAATCGTTCTGGTGTTTACCGATGCTGGAATCATAGGGACAGCCAGGGCGCATTTCCTTTCAGCGCTGTAACGTTTTGTTGCAAAACGTAACACATACAAGTATATGAAACGAAAGGAGAAAAATGATGAATCACGGGCCCCGGGCAGACCACAAAGGCCGGCGGGGCTGGCCTACGATCAGGCGCTGCGCCAGATATGCCGCGGCGCATAGCCGTCGCGGCGCAGCCAGTGTTCGGTATAGACGATTCGCTCGGGTTCGATTTTCATCAGCGGGTTGGTCGGCTTGACGTTGATGTCCCGCCCCAGTTCGGCCGCGGAAGCCTGCCAAGGCAATATTTCCAGCGCATGCTCCCAATCCGGGGTGCCCGGTTCGAGGATCACGGCCTGACCGAAAATCTGGGCACTGCGGCAACTGGTCCAGCTGCTCAGCGGCACATATACGGCGAAACACACTGAGGGGGTGCGTTGCATGGCCGCAAGCTTCGGGCTGCCCGGCTGAGGGTACATGTAAGGGGTCACGCCTTGTGCCCGGTATTCGATCGGGCTGGCAATCGGGCCCTTGTTGCCCTGCGTCGCCAGCACACCCATATTGCCGATTGCCAACAGGTGTTCGATTCGCTCCTGCAACTGTTCGCGGGGCAGGGGCGCGGTGGGCCACGGCGTTTCCCCTAGCCAGGGGTGGGCGGTGCTCACGGTTATTCCTTATTGCTCTTGATTTTGCGCTGCGCTCATCATGTCATACGGCGGCAGCCGGTGACAGTATGGCCGGTAAAGCCTCAGCGGGGGCGGATTCAAAGTCACGCAAATGACATTTTTAAGAGCTTGTGCCGATGGCGCTTTGAGCGTAGCGTAATCGTGTCAACCCAGGCCGACCTTAAGAATCAGGCATCGAACAAAGCAACAGGAAACCGGAACATGGAACTGCGTGAACGAATTGCCGGCGAGCGTCGCCGCTTACGCAAAGTGCGCGAGGCGTTATCGGCTGCAGTGGCACAAACTTCTCAAGGCGACGAAGGTTACATTCCGTTTTATATAGGGATTGCTGATTACTTTGAAGCGGCGATGGAGCGGTTGCATACACAAGATGTTCGCATGGGTGATTTGCTACGGGAAAAAGCGGATATGGATGATGCGGAAAATCAGCGGGTCCTCGCCGAACTGGATCGGCGTCTCGCCGGAAACCAGGAGCATCTGAAAGAATTTCTGGCCGGTGGCAAAGCGTTACGAGACCAGCGCGGGAAAGCTTTGGAACAATACGAGGCGGCGGCAAAAGCCTACACCGATTACATCGTGACGAACATGGGCCATCACGCTGGCAGCACCGATTTGGCGCGGGCAACGTTTTCGGACGAAGACTGGAACTACATGGCCAATATCAGCGAAGCAGATATGGCCCGCGAAGAAGATCTGTTCGAACGCGTGTTTGCCGCAATGCCGGCCAGCCTCGAGCTGACCCCCAGCGACTGAACCGCACCGGCAAGCTCTCGTATCACGACCCACCGTTCGGCCGCCTATGCGCGGGCGGCAAGCCGGCTCCCTGCTAATATGAACGGCAGAATGCCAACAAGAATCTGCAGAGCCGGCGACCGGGTTCGACTATTGATTCGGGTCGCGAGTGTTTTACTTCCCACACTGCTGTTGGCTGCCTGCGAGCAACCGGAGCGCCCGGCCGATACACCAACAGCGTCGGAAATCCCGGCCCGCTTGCCGCAATCGGCGGTGCCGCAGCATTACCGGCTGGACTTAAGCATTGTTCCGGACTTGGAGCGTTTTTCCGGCCAGGTCGAGATCGGCGTACTGATCCGGGAGCCCGTAGAGCGTATCTGGATGCACGGGGCGGAACTGAGCTTCGATACCATAGACGTGCTGACTGAATCCGGCGACCGGTTTGCCGTTAAATTTCACGACGTCAACACCGATGGGTTGGGGTATCTGCAACTGCCGGGCGAATTGGCGCCGCAGATGATCAAGCTGAGCTTCGAGTACAGCGCGCCATTTAGCGACGGCTTGAACGGCCTGTACCGGGTCGTGGTCGGCGACGACAGCTACGCGTTTACGCAGTTCGAGACGATCTATGCGCGCCGCGCGTTTCCGTCTTTCGATGAACCGGAATTCAAGACGCCGTTTGACATTCACGTCACGACGCGTGACGGCTACCGGGCGCTGAGTAACACGCGCGAGATCGATACCGAGCCGCTTGGCAATGGATTGCAGCGGGTGACGTACGCGACCACCGAGCCGTTGCCGACGTATTTGATCGCATTTGCCGTCGGGCCGCTGGATGTCGTGGACTGGGAACCGATTCCGCCGAATGCTTACCGCGACCGGCCGTTGCCGCTCCGGGGCATCGCTGCGCGCGGCCAGGGCGCAAAAATGTCCTTCGCGCTGGAAAATACGGCGGCGCTGGTGAATTCGCTGGAGGAGTATTTCGGTATCCCCTATCCCTTCGACAAGCTCGATCTGGTGGCGGTGCCGGATTTCGCCTGGGGCGGCATGGAAAACGCGGGCCTGATCACCTACACGGAATCCGCGCTGTTGCTCGGTGATCAGCCATCAACTGCCCAACGGCGTTTTTTCGTTCGCCTGCATGCTCACGAGCTCGCACACCAGTGGTTTGGCAATCTCGTGACCATGCAATGGTGGGACGATGTCTGGTTGAACGAGGCGTTTGCCACCTGGATTGCAGCGAAAATGGTCGATAAAACCTGGCCCGAAATGGTTTTTGACCGGGAAATTCAGATCAATTCGTTCCGTGCCATGGGACAGGATAGTTTCAGCAATTCGCGGCGCATCCGCGAACCGGTGGAAAGCTCGGACGATATCGAGAATGCATTCAATGCCATCACGTACCAGAAAGGCGCAGCTGTGCTCGCGATGTTGGAGAACTTTGTCGGCGCCGATGTTTTTCGACAGGGCATCAGGCGCTATCTTCGCGATCAT
>JAPUGB010000208.1 GCA_027293165.1 Gammaproteobacteria bacterium | reverse complement strand
AACATCCGTTTTGCTCAAAACGTTAATAAGCCCGGCGACGCCAAACTGCGCGCTCGTGCCGTCTCTTACGGAATTATTCCAGCCGCCCGAGCCGTCAATCTGCGGCAGTAAACTGGCAATGGCCGCGGGTTTCGATTGCCTCGTTGCGCGGCGGAGGGCATCCGCCTCTCGCAACGTTGGATCGCTGCCCAGCGAACGCTGGTAAATTTCCATCAGCGTTTCACCCTGCGCCGGCAGGACAAACAGCAAGGCGGTGACGAGGCTCAGCAGTCGAATTGATTTCGTCATTCCATGACTCCAGGGATAGGGCGCCACTTTAAGGCGCTGGATTTCAATCAGGCGATGTGTCGGCGCGTATTGTACTAGACTCCGCCGCCGACACTGAGCATGGCAAACCTATAACAATTCGATAGAGCGGCGGCAGTGCCGGCGTCGGTTCTGTCCGCCAACCGGCTCAATATTCCGGGATGGTGGGATCGACGCTGCGTGACCACGCCTGGATGCCGCCGTCGAGATTGAACACGCTCGCAAAGCCCTGCTGGCTCAGATACGTTGCGACCTGGGCACTGCGTCCGCCGCTATGGCACATCACGACGATGGTCTGCTCGGAATCGAGTTCGCCGATGCGTGCCGGTATCTGGCCCATCGGTATGTGCACGGCGCCATCGATCGCGGCAAGGCTCAGTTCGGCGTCTTCGCGAACATCGAGCAATACGACCTTGGCCGCATCAGCGCCCTGCAGTAATTCAGCGGCTTCGCTTGCAGCTATTCCTTGCACGGTTAGTCTCTAAAAACGAAATGGCTCGACGCGCTGGCATTGTATCAACGGCAGCAACACGGTTTCGAACAGTATTTCGGTGGTCCAATTGCTTTGATCAACGCGCGTGATTCGTTGCGCCCGCATCGACGGTGCTTCCCCGACAACGACGAACAGTTTGCCGCCGGGTTTCAGCCACTCGCCCATTCGGTCATCGTAGTCGGGCAGTGAGCCGGTGACCGCGATCGCATCGTATTGTTCGGTGAACTGCATTTCGAACAGGTCACCGGTCTGGAACTTGAGGTTACGAACTTTTTGCGCCGACAGTCGACTGCGGGCAGCTTCCACCAGGTCCTCAAAGATATCGACGGTCAAAACCTGGCCGGCCAGCCGCGCCAGACAGGCGGTCAGAAAACCGCTGCCGGTCCCGATCTCCAAAACGCTGTCGCTGGGCTCAAGATCCAGCGCCTGCAGCAGCAATCCCTCGAGTGCCGGGCGTAGCATGAACTGTCCGTGGGGCAGCGGAATGCTGGTATCGGCATAGGCCAGGTCCCGATAGCGCTCCGGCACGAACAGTTCCCTGGGCACCTCCGACATGACTTCGAGCACGCGCTGATCGGCCACGTTCCCGACCCGCAGCTGCTGCGCTACCATGTTCTGTCGGGCGTAGTCCAATCTCATTGCCAAGCTTTGCCGAGCCAGAAGTCGTCCGAGGCGCGCGAGCTTACGAAGATCTCTTTAAAGTCACAAGACCTCGGCCTGATTATGGTGAATCACGGCGTGCCCGACCCGATGCATGGGCTATTCTAGGCCATACCCGTCGGCGTTTGCGGCAGCCGGTTGTGCCTTTGAACCGCCTACCGCTCCTTAAAGACCGTAAGAGTTGCCTGGGATGCCAACACCTGACCAAGAACGACCATATTGCTGTGCTGCAGGCCGAGCGGCAGTCCCGTTCCCTGTGGGCTGAGCCGCTGCCATGCCGCCTGTCATGTCACTCATAATCGATTTCTGGCCCTTGTCTGCGCTCGCGGGCCTGGCCGCAATACTCGGACTGGGCTGCCTGTATCTGTGGTCCTCCCGGCGGCGCTATCGACGCCAGGTGGTAGAACTTCACGATGAGGTCGCCGATGTCGCCGCCAACGCCGCGTTCGGCAAGAGAATCCCCACCGGCGGCAGCGACCCTGAACTGACCGAACTCGCTGGCACCATCAACCAGCTCTTTGACGCGTTGCATGACAAAGATCAGCAGATGCACCAGCGCGAAGCGCTGTTCGAGGATCTGGCCAATACGCTGCCCGAAGTCGTCATCGTGCATCGCGAGCGAATTGTCTTTGCCAATCAGGTTGCGGCGGACTTGCTCGGTGTCAGTCCGGAGCAGCTCATCGGCCAACAAGTCACGGATCTGGTGCGACCGGCCTACCGGGCTATCGCACGCACGGCGATCGCCCGGCAGCTTGGCAGCCCAAAGCAGATGCCGAGCTATGAACTGCAGTTAATCGACGGCCAGGAACGCGGCCGCTGGACCGAGGCCACCGGCACGGTCATTGAATATCGCGGTCAATCGGTGATCCTGACCGTGGCCCGCGATATTACTTACCGCAAAAGCATCGAGGCGACATTGAGCAAGGGCAAGCGGCAGGCGCAGATCACGCTGGAATCGATCGGCGAGGGCGTCATCACGACCAACACCAAGGGTGTCATCGATTATTTGAACACGGCCGCGGAGCATTTGATTGCTATGACTCGTGCGAATGCTATCGGTCGACAGCTCAATGATATCGCTAAGCTGGTGGACGAGTCGGATCGCCGGGATCTCGGTGACCCGGTCAGCAAATCACTGGTGCAGCGACGGCGGGTGAACCTCGGCAGAGGCGCCCTGCTGGTGTCAAAGGACGGCAAGAAAGAGGTGTCTATCGAGCTGACGGCGTCACCGATCGTCGCCCCGGATGCCACCGTCGCCGGCACGGTCATCATTCTGCGAGACGTCAGCGAAATGCGCGGCCTGACGCGGGAAATGAGTTACCAGGCAGCCCATGACGCGCTGACCGGACTGATCAACCGCCGCGAATTCGAGCGCCAGCTGGATCTGGCATTGCAGGCTTCGCGCAGTGAAGGCGTCAGCCATGTGTTGTGTTACCTGGATCTCGACCGGTTCAAAGCGGTCAACGATTCCGTTGGGCATATGGCCGGCGACACCATGCTGCGCGAGATCGCGGCTTTGGCCAAAGAAGAAGTGCGTGAGTCGGATTTTGTCGGCAGGCTCGGTGGCGACGAATTCGGCTTGCTGCTGGTCGGTTGTCCGCTCGACAAGGCTCGCCAGATTGCCGATGACGTTTGCAATGCCGTGCGCGGCTATCGCTTTGTCTGGCAGGATAAGATTTTTTCCGTCGGCATCAGTGTGGGCCTGGTCCAGCTCGGCCCCGAGAGCAGTTCAATCGATGATTTGCTCAGTGCGGCCGATTCCGCCTGTTACGTGGCCAAGCAACAGGGACGGAATCGAGTGCATGTCTACTCGGCCCGGGACGAGGCGGTTGCCCGGCAGCGCGGCGAAATACACTGGCTGCAGAAACTGCAGACCGCGTTGAAGGATGACCGGTTCGAACTGCATACTCAACCGATTATCTCGGTCGCCGGTCGTGTGCCCACAGGCCCTGCCGCCGAGGTCCTGCTGCGGATGAAAGACGAGGACGGGAGCCTGATTCAGCCCAGCCAGTTCATTCCCGCCGCCGAGCGTTACCAATTGATCGGCAGCCTGGATCGATGGGTGGTTCGCACCGCGTTGGCTTGTGTAGGCCATGGCGCAATCCGCTTGCCGGATCAGCGCAGTCTCGCGATTAATGTATCCGGCCAGAGCATGGCCGAAGAAAGCTTTCTGGAGTATGTCGTGGAGTGTCTGGACCACAGCGACGTGGACCCATCACAAATCTGCTTCGAAGTGACTGAAAGTGCGGTCATCGGTAACCTGGACCATGCGCATCGCTTCATCGGCGTTCTGCACGGCATGGGTTGCCAGTTCAGTCTCGACGATTTTGGCAGCGACATCGGCTCACTGGCCAGCCTGCCGGGACTTGACGTCGATTTTCTGAAAATCGACGGCGCCTATACTCGGGATCTGGGTACCGACAGTGTCAATCACGAAGTCGTTGCGGCCATCACCCGGCTGTCGCGAGCTGTTGGATTCAAAGTCATCGCGGAACAGGTCGAAGAGGAGTCGGATTTCGATCATCTTCGCGACCTGGGCGTCGATTTCATTCAGGGTAATTATGTCGACCGGCCGCATCCGCTCGGTCAGCGGACTGAACGCGTGTCGGCCTGAGGCTGAAAAACTCTCAGGCGGCACAATACGGCGTTAAAATCGGCTCGAAATACTCACGTACTGGCGTGTACGCTCCGCTTGTTCGCCGTCCATTGCCTTGTCTTGCACTCGCCTGACACTGAAAAACTCTCACGCGGCACAATACGGCGTTAAAAACCGGCTCACGATGCTCGTGTACTGGCGTGTACACTGCGCTCGTTCGCCGATTTTTGCCTTGTCTTGCGCTCGCCTGAGAGATTTTCTAGAGAAGTGGCACCATCAACAGCGCCACTATGTTAATGATTTTAATCAGCGGATTGATGGCTGGCCCGGCCGTGTCCTTATAAGGGTCGCCAACTGTATCGCCGGTCACAGCGGCTTTATGGGCATCCGATCCCTTGCCGCCGACGTTGCCATCCTCGATGTATTTTTTGGCATTGTCCCAGGCGCCGCCGCCCGTGGTCATCGAGATGGCGAGGAACAGACCGGTGACAATGGTACCGATCAGCAATCCGCCCAGCGCACGAACGCCGGCCCCGGCGCCCATCAGCGTATTCATGACGAGAACCAGTACGACCGGCACCAGCACCGGCAGCAGTGATGGAATGACCATTTCCTTGATCGCGGCCTTCGTCAACAGGTCAACGGCCCGCGAATAGTCGGGCTTGGTGGTGCCTTCCATGATGCCGGGGATTTCCCGAAACTGCCGGCGGACTTCTTCGACGACCGAGCCCGCAGCTCTGCCGACGGCTTCCATGGCCAGCGCACCAAACAAATACGGTACCAGGCCACCGATAAACAAGCCGATGATCACGGCCGGGTCGTTCAACTCGAACGTGGCGTCGATACCCTCAGCCCGCAGGTTGTTGGTGTAATCCGCAAACAACACCAGTGCGGCAAGCCCGGCCGAGCCGATCGCGTAACCCTTGGTGACTGCCTTGGTGGTATTGCCGACCGCGTCCAGCGGGTCGGTGATGGCACGAATCTCCGCCGGCAGTTTTGCCATTTCCGCGATGCCGCCGGCGTTGTCGGTGATGGTTCCGAATGCATCCAGTGCGACGATCATGCCGGTCATCGACAGCATCGTCGTGGCCGCGATCGCAATACCGTAGATGCCGGCCAGCTGATAGCCACCCCAGATGCTGAGTGTCACCGCTAACACCGGCAGTGCGGTTGCCTTCATCGACACACCCAGGCCCGCAATGATGTTGGTGGCATGACCGGTGGCGGAAGCGTTCGCGATTTTTTGCACCGGGCTGAACTCCGTGCCGGTGTAGTACTCGGTGATGACGATCAGGGCCGCGGTCAGGGCCAGGCCGATCAGGGACGCGCCCCACATCGCAAGCGTCGTGTAGCCCTCGACGTCGCCCATGATGAGGTCAGTAACGAAGTAAAACGCGATCGCGGCCAGCACGCCGGAAACGATGACACCTTTGTATAACGCGTTCATAATTTTGGCGCCGGCGCTGGCTTTGACGAAAAAGGTCCCAATGATCGAAGCGACGATGGACACCGCGCCCAGCACCAGCGGGTAGATGACGCCGGCGTTGCCCGAGTCTTTGAGCAACAGGCCACCGAGCAACATTGTGGCGATGATCGTGACGGCGTAGGTTTCGAACAGGTCCGCGGCCATACCGGCGCAATCGCCGACGTTGTCGCCGACGTTGTCCGCGATGACTGCCGGATTGCGCGGGTCATCCTCGGGTATTCCGGCTTCGACCTTGCCGACCAGGTCGGCGCCGACGTCAGCGCCTTTGGTAAATATGCCGCCACCAAGACGCGCGAATATCGAAATCAGCGAACCGCCGAATGCCAGGCCGACGAGGGCGTGCAGAGCGTCATCGGTGCTCATGCCCTGCGCAGTCAGCACGGCAAAGTAGCCCGCCACGCCCAACAAACCGAGGCCGACGACGAGCATGCCGGTGATGGCACCGCCGCGAAACGCAACGGTCAGTGCGGCGTTAAGCCCGTGATGAGCTGCCTGGGCAGTGCGGACGTTGGAGCGCACCGATATGTACATGCCCACATAACCGGTGGCCGCCGACAGCAGCGCGCCGATCGCAAAGCCGATGCCGGTCGCCCAGCCCAGCGCGACGGCCAGCACCACGAACAGCACCAAGCCGACAATACCGATGGCTGTGTATTGACGGTTCAGATAGGCTTTGGCCCCTTCCTGAATGGCCCCGGCAATTTCCTGCATGCGTGCATTTCCTGCATCCTGTTTCAGAATCCATTGCATGGAAACTACGCCGTAAAGCACCGCCAATAGTGACGCGCCGATGGCCAGCCATAAAGCCAGGTCAGTGGACATGAGTTTTACCTCCCGGTGAACAGTAGACCGGGCAACTACAGGCAGCGCCGATCATCAATCGTCATAGATTTCCCGGGGATACCCGGGCCGAAAAAGCGGCTGATCATAGCACAAACTTTGTGCGCAACTTTTGGGCAACCGGGACGTTTTTCAGTGTCACGTAGTCGGGCAGACCATCGGTGTACGGCGGGTAATCCTCACCACGGATCAGCGGTGCCAGGTAGCGTCGGGCTGCAGCAGTAATGCCGAAGCCGTCGGCCCGTATGTATCGTTTCGGTAGCGTTTTTTCGCGATTGGCAACCCGGCTCAACGGGGTTTGTCCAATGGTCCAGCGATAGGGCCGGTCGGACTTGCGGACAATCGTTGTCATGATCGAGTTGTGTCCGGCGAGAGCCAGTTCGACGGCAGACCTGCCCACCGCGTACGCCTGCTTGGCGTCGGTTGCCGATGCGATGTGGCGCGCCGAGCGCTGCAGGTAGTCCGCGATGGCGTAGTGAAATTTAAATCCCAGTTCGTCCTTGACCAGTTGGGCAACCACCTGTGCGACACCGCCCAGCTGCTGGTGCCCGAACGCGTCGGTGGTGCCGGCATCGGCCAGGAACCGGCCATCGCGGTAGCGTGTGCCCTCACTGACGACAACGACGCAGTACTCATGATTT
>JAPUGB010000207.1 GCA_027293165.1 Gammaproteobacteria bacterium | reverse complement strand
CGTTTGCACGTTGCAGGGTGATCTCGGCCAGCCGCAACTCAGCTTTGAGCGCCTTCAGCCGTGCCAGGTCATCGGCGATAAACTGCTGTACCAGCAGGTCACCGGCGCCCACCTCGGCACCCGACTCAAAGTACAACGCAGTAATGATTCCGGGGGCTTGCGCCGTTACATTGACGCCCTTTTCCGTTTCCAAGGTTCCGACGGCGGTCAGTGCCGGGGTCCAGGTCTCGGTACGCACGGCGGTAGCAGAAATTGTCACCGGGGGGAACTGACCCGCGGACCCCTCGCCCAGGCCCGCATTGACATATGTCTTCCAGCCAAAGAGCGCACCGAAGAAAAGCACAAGCAAGGTCAACATGATTAACATGCGCTTCATCATCGGGGAACTCTCCGTCAAGCCGGTCGCGATTGCTGATTATTTAGATAATGATTTCTGCCAGTGTAGAGGACTGGTTCGGCCTTGCCTAGAACAGGGATAGACCCAGCTGCCAGTTATCCCTTGCTGCTGCGCATCTCTGCAGCGCAGTCGACCCCCGGGGTCGGCTGTCTCCTGTCATACGTACATTTACGACTTCTCCGCTTTGCACGCATCGGTAGCATAGGTAGCTGACAAGAGGACCGGCAGCCGGCCACGGCGGACGGCCGCCAGGCTGCACGCATTGGAGAGTGAAGCATGGTGGAGATAATTCTTACTGTGAGCTTGATCGTGGGTATCACCGCCGCAAGTTGCATCACCCTGACCCTGCTGGCGATCGCTTTAGACATTATTAACGCCTAGCCCGCATAAGGTGCGGGACCCGGTGTCAGGCCGTCATCGAATCCTGCCTTGATTAAACGTCTACGGTATCGCGTTCGCGTATACCGCCAGCACGAAGCAACTTGGACGCCGCGCGTTGTCATAATCCCCATTGCGCTGATCCGGAAACCGAACGTTCGCCCGCAACGTATTGTCTATAACGCACACGCTTTAAGGGACATACTCTCGGACCGATATAGGCGCGGGCAGGACGCTGCAGACAGTGCGACCGGGCCGCCAAGTCCCTGCCCGCAGTCCATGAGACAATCCGCTCGGATTCGGGACGCGGCCACGCGTCTCAACGGTTGTTCGCCCTGCGGCGAATTCACCGGACCCGGTACAGGAACGGCTCGGAGACATTTAACGTCCGCACTGGACAAGCACCACATCGGTACGGATACCAAACAGGGATGAAATTCTTAACCGCGTTCATCATTTTGGCCGCCATCGGGGCCGGGGGATACTACTGGTACAGCAATCAGGAGCAGGCGCCGTCCGGCCGGCCGCGCGGCGGAGGTGCAGCGGTGCTCGTCGTCGCAGTATCGGTGGCGCCACAGCCGCTGCAGGAAATGGTCGAGGCGCTGGGAACCGCGAAGGCCAATGAATCGGTGACGCTGACGGCCGGCCTGACCGACACGGTGCGCCGGATAAACTTTGACGACGGTGACTATGTCGAGGCCGGCACGGTGCTGCTCGAGTTGACCAGCAAGGAAGAAGAAGCGCAGCTTGCCGAAGCGCGAGCGGAGCTTGACGAGGCGCGCCGCCAACTGGTACGCCTCGAGGATCTCGACAATCGGGGCATTGCCGCGACGTCGGATGTCGACCAGGCGCGGTCGGCTACCGCGGCGGCCGAAGCCCGGCTCAATACCGTGCTGGCCCGGCTCGAGGATCGCCTGATCCGGGCCCCGTTCAGCGGCGTGCTCGGTTTCCGGGAAGTGAGTCCTGGCACTTTGCTGGGACCCAGCGACGCCATCACGACCATCGACGATGTGTCCCAGATCAAGCTGGACTTTACCGTGCCGGAGAAGTTTCTGGCGGTGATGGGGCCGGGCCGGAGAATCTACGCCAGCGGCGCGAGCTGGGGAGACCGCGAGTTTGAGGGTGTGGTGAGCGCAGTGAGTTCGCGCGTGGACCCGGTCACCCGGGCAGTGGTGGTCCGGGCGATCATACCGAACGAAGATCGGGCACTGAGACCGGGCATGTTGCTGACCGTACGCGTGGTTGCCGAGGAGAGGATTTCGATCGTCGTGCCGGAGCGGTCGGTGGTGCAGGTTGGCAACAGCTCGTTTGTCTACGTCGTAGGGCCTGACCGGCGCGCGCACCGGCGGGAAGTCCAGCTCGGAACTCGACAATTGGGTATCGTAGAGATTTTAGCGGGGCTGGAAGAGGGCGAGCGGGTCGTCACCGAGGGCGTCATCAAGCTGCGCGAAGGCTTGCTCGTGCAACTGGCGGGTGACGGCGCCGGGCCGCGGGTTGCCGAGCAGCGCTCCGAAGAACAGCGAGAAGCTGCTACCCGACCGGATTCGGCAGCGCCTACGGAAACGGGTGACGCCCCGGCACGGAGTAATCAATAGAGGTCTGCCATGTTGCTCTCGGATGTGTCAGTTAAGCGGCCAGTATTCGCAACCGTAATCGCCTTGATGTTGCTGGCTTTCGGTGCGCTTGCCTTCAGTGAACTGGAGGTCCGAGAGTATCCGGACATTTCGGCACCGATCATTTCCGTCAACATCGGGTACCCGGGCGCGTCGGCGGAAGTCGTCGAAAGCCGCATCACCCAAATCCTCGAAAGTGAGGTCAGCGGCATCGAAGGCGCGAAGAGCATCAGCTCGCGCAGCGTTGACGGCATGGCGATGATTTCGGTGGAATTCAATCTCGATCGAAATATCGACGAGGCCGCCAATGACGTGCGCGACCGGGTGGGACGTGTCGCCTGGCGATTACCCGACGATATCGACTCACCGGTAGTCTCCAAACAGGATGCGGACGCGATGCCGATCCTGTACCTGAACTTCATCGGTTCGAACATGAGCCTGATGGCGCTGACGGACTATGCCGAGCGTTACATCCGTCCCCGCCTTGCGGTCGTGTCCGGCGTCTCTCAAATCACGTTGAATGGTGCGGGCCGGCCATCGATGCGCGTCTGGCTTGATCGGGTCGCACTGGCTGCGCGGAACCTGACCGTGACCGATATAGAGGATGCCCTGCGTCGCGAGAATATCGAGCTGCCGGCGGGCCGGGTCGAATCGCTGGACCGCGAATTCCCGGTTCGTGTCGCGCGGAATTTTCAGACTGCCCAGCAATTCCGGCGGCTCGTCATCACCCGGGGTCAGGATGGTCACATCATTCGCCTCGGAGAAGTCGCTGACGTACAGGTGGCGCCCCGCGCCTCCCGCACGGTATTCCGAACCAACTTTGCCGATACGGTGGCTTTAGGTGTTATCAAGCAGTCGACCGCCAATACGGTGGAAGTCATCAGCGGCATCAACGAGGAACTCGAGCGCATTAATGCTGAGCTGCCGGAAGGCATGTACCTCACCAAAAACGCCGACGATTCCGAATTTATTCGCGCAGCGATCAGGGCGGTCTATCTGACCATTGGGATAACGACCGTGTTGGTCGGCCTGGTAATCTTCGCGTTCCTCGGCAGCTTCAGGGCCATGGTGATTCCGCTGACGACAATCCCGGTTTCTCTGACCGCGGCTTTCATCATCCTGGCCCTGTTCGGCTATACGATCAACCTGGTGACGCTGCTGGCACTGGTGCTGTCGATCGGACTGGTGGTCGACGACTCGATCGTGGTGCTGGAAAACGTGCATCGGCGTATCGAGGGAGGCGAGGCCCCGTTGTTGGCCGCCTTCAACGGCACGCGTCAGGTCGCGTTCGCGGTGATTGCCACGACGGCGGTCATTGTTGCCGTGTTCGCGCCGATCGCTTTCCTGCAGGACAATATCGGCCGGATTTTCTCCGAACTCGCCATCACGGTGTGTGCGGCGGTGATTTTCTCCAGCATTCTTGCCTTGTCGCTGGCACCGATGATGTGCTCCAAATTGCTGCGGCCGGCCGATCTGGAAAATCGCGGCACACGGATGCTCGACCGGGGATTTGATCGTGTGGCAGCTGCATACGAGCGTGCTCTGGAAGCCAGCCTGAAGGCGCCGGCGCTGATCATTGTCATTATGCTGGGCATCGCGGGCAGCGCCTACGCGCTATATACGGCGTTACCCGAAGAGTACGCACCGCAGGAAGACCAGGGCATATTTTTCGCGATCGTACGCGCTGCCGAAGGGACCAGCATCAGCCATATGACGACGCAGATCAAAAAGCTCGAGGGTCCGTTGGTACCGTTGGTTGAGTCCGGCGATATACAGCGTGCGCTGGTTAGAACTCCCAACTGGGGTTCGACCGCGCCGAGCGGTGCGATCATGATTATGAGCATGGCGCCGTGGGGCGAGCGGCAGCTCTCGACGGCCGACGCCCGGAGACGCATGTCAGCGGCTTGGAACCAGATCCCCGAAGTTCGCGTGTTCACGTTTATGCGCTCGGGTATCTCGCGCCATGGTGGCGGGCAGCCGGTCCAGTTCGTGCTTGGTGGAACGAACTACGAGGAGCTCGCGCAATGGCGTGATGTGATTCTCGAGCGGGTGGCGGAAAACCCCCGCCTGACCCGGGTGGATTCGGATCTGAAGGAAACCCAGCCGCAATTGATGGTGCGTATCGATCAGGACCGCGCGGCTGCGCTCGGCGTGTCGGTGCAGACGATCGGCCAGACGCTGCAAACGATGATGGGCGAACAGGTCGTCACGACCTATGTCGTCGACGGCGAAGAATATGACGTCGTGCTCCAGGCCAAAGAGGAGCAACGCGCGACGGCGAGCGATTTGACAAACATTTATGTCCGTGGCACCGGCCGCAACCCCAGGCTGATTCCATTGTCAAATCTCGTCGTGACCGAGGACACGGCCGGAACCGGGACGCTGAACCGCTACAATCGATTGCGGTCGATCACGATCAGCGCGACGCCGGCGCCGGGCTATGCGCTCGGTGACGCGCTGGAGTTTCTCGAGGATATCGTCCGCAGTGAATTGCCGCCGACGGCACGAGTTGACTACAAAGGCGAGTCGCTCGAATACAAGGAGACCGCAGGGGCAATGTATTTCACCTTCGGTATCGCGCTACTCGTCGTGTTCCTGGTGTTGGCGGCACAGTTCGAAAGCTTTGTGCACCCGTTGATCATCATGGTCACGGTGCCGCTGGCCCTGGCCGGCGGGCTGCTTGGCCTGTACCTGACTGGCAAAACCGTGAACATTTACAGCCAGATTGGAGTCGTCATGTTGATCGGGATCGCTGCCAAGAACGGTGTGCTGATCGTCGAATTTATCAACCAGTTGCGTGATCAGGGTGTGGAGTTCACGCAAGCCATTATGGATGGTGCGCGTATTCGTTTTCGACCCGTTGTCATGACGACAGTCGCGACGCTGATGGGCTCGATCCCGCTGATGGTTGCTTCGGGGCCGGGCTCAGAGAGCCGCAGCACGCTGGGTATCATCATGTTCTCGGGCGTCGCGGTGGCAGCAGCGTTCACATTGTTCGTGGTACCGGTGTTCTACAAGCTGTTTGCGCGAGGTAGCAGCACGCCCGATGCCGTCGGCAAGAGACTCGAGGCGCTGCGGGCAAAAAGCTGACGAACGGCAGCGGCTGACGGCTTGGTTGTGTAGTCGTTGTGAATTTCTAACACCTTAATCGCGATGCCGATCCGCACCACCACGGTTGCCCGTTGCACGGCTGCAACTGTGCTAGGCTGACGCGGACAAACGGGCTGGGCTAAAGGAGAGTTCCAATGCGGCGTCACTGGCTGATCATTCCTCTCACGCTCGGGCTAATTTCTGTTGGGCCGGTCGCCTATGCCCAGGGGGAGCCGGAATGGCGCAGCTGGCCGATGGGCGAGCGCTTTGGACTCAACGTCGGATCCTTTTTTGCCAATCTGGAAACGACGGTTCGCCTCGATGGGACAGGCGGGATCCTCGGTACCGAAATCAGTTTCGAGCAGGATCTCGGCCTGGACGATACGAAGACCCGGATCATGGCCGGAGGCTACTGGCGTTTTTTCAAAAAACACCGGCTGGACTTTAGTTATTTCAATCTCGATCGCAGCGGCGACAGCACGTCGACCGTCAACATCAGATTCGGCGATGAAATCTTCCAGGCCGACCTGCCACTCCACGTATTTTTGGACATTGAAGTCTTCAACCTCGGTTACTCGTATTCAATATTGTTCGATGAAAAGAAGGAACTCGCTTTCGGTCTTGCGCTGAGCTTCCAGGATATCGCAACCGGTCTCAAGGGCACTGGGGTGCTGGCCGGTCTCGACGTTTCCGAATCGTCGAGTGTGCTCGCGCCGCTGCCGACCTTCACCGGCCGGTTTGCCTACGAGAAAACTCCGACATGGATCGTCGATACCAGCATGGGCTATTTCACGATTGATGTGGATTCTGGCGGCGACGAGTTATCAGGCGACATTATCGCGGCGAATGCAGGTGTCAAGTGGCAGCTTTTAAAGCACTTCCATCTCGGACTGTTGTACCAATGGTTCCGCGTCGACGTGGACACGAAAAATGAAGCGAAGCACTTGACTATCGAATACAAATATAACGGGCCGGTCCTTTACATGGGCACGTCGTTCTAAACCCGGTACCCCGGACTGCTCCATCTTTGACGAAGACCCGGCGCGTCGCCGGGGTATTCTTTAGGCGACATCGGCACGCCCGATGCCGTAGGCAAGAAACTCAGAGCTATCCGCCACCGCGGCCGACCACAGGTATCGTGGTAGGCTTATCGGCGAGCCAACCGCCGATAACTAACGGGAATAAAAATGCGACTCCGCTGGTTCATCGCCGCATACGCGGCACTCATGCTGGGCGTTTTCCCCGCTTACGCCAAGGATAAGCCGGAATGGCGCAGCTGGCCGATGGGC
>JAPUGB010000206.1 GCA_027293165.1 Gammaproteobacteria bacterium | reverse complement strand
CGAACACAGTTCGGGAGCGGGCGATGGGTAATTGGCTGCAGGTGCCGGATCTATCTAGAGAGCGCGAGCGACAGCGTAGCGCCGGAGCATTTGCGCGGTAGCTGTCAGCCTGGTTCGATACGTTGCGGCGCGCCGCCGGTCGCATTGCCTCGTCTCCGGCGTTCCGCTGTCGCCTCGAGAACACCCCCGGCAACGCGCCTGTCCTGAAATTCGTTGCGAAAGTTTTCCCGACTGTACGTACGGTAAGCGAGGTCCAATTTGGCGGCCGCAGGCGGCGGGTGAATGCGAAGAGCGCATTAGCGGACACGCAGCGCCGGAGCATTTATCCTGTCGCCCGGCGGCCGAAGTCGACGGAGCGACGCGCCTATTCGTTGGCAGAAATTTAGGATGTTGGTGCGCGCCGATCGACTGTGCTTTTTACCTGGTACACGCCGCCGGGTGCGTCAAGGCGCACTGCGGTCAGTTTGCCGCCCCACACGACGCCAGTGTCCAGCCCCAGCAGGTTCGGGCGCTGGAGGAACCCGAGCGTGGACCAGTGACCAAAGACGATCCGCAAGTCAGACGTTGCGCGGTCGGGCACTTCAAACCAGGGCACCAGCCCCGGCGGCTGACTGCCGGGCGGGCCTTTCTGATCGAAGTCGAGACTTTCGTCTGCCCGCACGAACCGAATCCGTGTCAGGCAATTGGTAATAAAGCGCAGCCTATCCTGACCTTCGAGCGTATCCGACCATCGGTCCGGTCGTGATCCATACATGCCGGTCAGAAAACTGCCGCAGTCATTGCCCTGCAAAACGGTCTCGACCTCGCGTGCGCGAGCGAGCGTATCCGGGCCGCTCCAGCCGGGAATGATCCCGGCATGAACCATCAGCGTGTTCAGGTCCGAATCATGATGCGCCAACGGCTGGTGGCGGAGCCAGTCAAGGAGTTCCTGACCGTCTGCGGCCGCAAGTACCGGGGCGAGGTCGTCGTCTGCAACCGGAACCGCCTTGCCCAACGCAAGCGCCAGCAAATGCAGGTCATGGTTGCCGAGTAAGGTTCGGGCCGCGGGGCCGAGTTCCCTGACGAATCGCAGTACGCCCAGCGCATCGGGACCGCGATTAACCAGATCACCGACAAACCACAGTTCATCGTCAGAGGGATCAAAAGGGAGCTCGTCGATCAGTTTCCGGAGTTCGGCGTAGCAGCCTTGCACGTCGCCGACGGCGAATATGGCCATGTCGCTTAGTGCAGCACGCCCGGAACCGCAAGTCTGAATAGCGGGATCGACGCATCAAAATGCGTGCCCTCGTTGGTCAGCATGCCGTAGCTTCCCTCCATTGTGCCGACCGGGGTCTCGAGAACTGCACCACTTGAATAAGAGTGATGAGATCCTGGCGGGATGTGCGGTTGCTCGCCGACAACGCCATCGCCGCGAACTTCCTGTACTTTGCCATCGGCATCCGTAATCAGCCAGCTCCGTGTCAGCAGCTGGGTGGGTGTTTTACCGACGTTGCGTATTGTGATCCTATAGGCGAAGACGAATCGGCGATCTGCCGGACTTGACTGGTTTGGCAGATAAACCGTTTCGACGTCAACCTTGATCGTACAGCGCAGTTCTGATTGGTCCATATCCGCCATTGCGGCTATTTTAGCCTATTCGATAGGCTTTTCTCATCGCCCCGAAGCGAGCCTTGCTGCAGCCACAGCTCGGCGAGGCGAATGAACGCGTCGACGTCCAGGTTTTCGGCGCGCTGGCTTGGGTCGACGCCGGCTGAGCGTATCTGATTTGCATCGAGCAATCCCCGCAGGGCATTCGATAACTGCTTTCGCCGCATGTTGAATGCCTGGGTAACAAGCTGGCCGAATGCCGGCGCAAGCACCGCTGAGATCTTGGGCGTTTGCAGCGGTGTCAGACGCAAAAAACTTGATTTGACGCGCGGTGGGGGCGAAAAAGAACCCGGTTGAATTTCAAACAGGTTTTCTGCCTTGCAACGCGCTGCAAGAGCAACGGTCAGGCGGCCGTAGGTTCGGTTACCCGGCAGCGCAGTAATCCGGTCGACGACTTCCTTTTGCAGCGTGACGTGAATGTCTTCGAACAGATGGCTGGAGTCCAACAGATAAAACAGCAGCGGGCTGGAAATGTTATATGGCAGGTTTCCGGCCAGCCGCAGCTTTTCCCCGGGTTGAACTAAAGTTTCGAACGCAAAATTCATTACATCAGCACGATATACGGTTACGTTGCCGTGCGAGTTCTGGTCTTTCAGTGCAGCCGCCAGATCGCGATCGATCTCGATGACATCCAGCCGTTTGACGGCTTCGGCCAGCGGTCGAGTGATGGCGCCGCGACCGGGCCCAACCTCTACAAATAGATCATGGGAGCGGGGTTGAATCGCATCGATGATCTTGCGAATGATGTTCGGGTCATGCAGAAAATGCTGGCCATAACGTTTTCGTGGCCGGACAGAGTTCCTCACCGGGCGCGCTCTGACATGCTTATCGCTAAATGTATGGCCGCGACGAGGCTTCCGGCATCGGCTTCGCCGGTGCCGGCTCGGTCGAGTGCGGTTCCATGGTCCACCGAAGTACGGATGATCGGGAGGCCCAGCGTCACATTGACGGAGCGCCCAAATCCGGCGTACTTCAGTACCGGCAGTCCCTGGTCGTGATACATCGCGAGTACTGCTGCAAAGCCTTGCAGCCGTTCTGGAACGAAGGCCGTATCGGCCGCGATGGGTCCAACAATGTCCATCCCGTTCTGCCTGAGCCGTTCCAGCGCCGGTGCAATCAGCTCGGCGTCTTCCAGGCCGAGATGCCCGCCTTCGCCGGCGTGCGGGTTCAGGCCCAACACGGCGATTCGCGGATTGGTGATGGCGAATTGTCGCTCGAGGCCGTGGTGCAGGGTTTGGCAGACCGATTCAATCAGTTCGGGCTGTATGCGCGCCGGTACTTCGGCGAGTGGAATATGCGTAGTTGCCAGCGCTACGCGCATCTCATCGGCGACCAGCAGCATGACGGGCTGTGCCGTGCCCGTCTGTTGCGCCAGCCACTCAGTATGGCCGGTGAATTCAATGCCACCCTGATTGATGACGCCTTTATGCACCGGTCCGGTGATCATCGCAGCAAACTCGTCGGCTTGACACCCGGAACAGGCACGCGTCAACGTCGCGATGACGTAGGGGGCGTTGGCGGGATCTAGCATTCCAGCCCGCGCCGGCTTAGGCATCGCGACCGGTTCTACGATTAACTCGCCGGCCTGGCTCGGCCGGGGCTCCGCCGTCGCGTCATAAGTTTTCAGCATGACCGACACGCCAAGTTGCTTCGCTCGGTCCGCGAGCAAATTCTGATCGGCTACGACGATCAATTCGACGGGCCAGCTTTGTTGGCTTAAATGCAGAGTCAGGTCAGGCCCGACGCCGGCCGGCTCTCCGGGCGTGACCACCATTCGTAACGCCGACCGGGCCACGGCGCCACCCTGATCCTAGAGCATGTACTCGACGAAAGCTTCGTCGCGTAATCGGCGCACCCAGAGTTCGGTTTCTTCCTCCAGCTTGCTCATTCGCAAAGCCATCAGCGCTTGTTGGCGCTGGACGTCTTCGGTGGTGTCATGCTGTCGGCGTCCCAGTACCTCCGCGATGTGCCAACCGAATGGTGATCTAAAGGGCTCGCTGAGTTCACCGATCTCGAGCGATTTCACGACTGCCTGAAACTCGGGCACGAAGCTGTCGGGACCATTCCAACCGAGATCGCCGCCATTCGCCGCGGAGCCGGGATCTTCCGATACAACGGTCGCGATGGCTTCGAAGTCATCGCCCTCGATAATCTGCTCGCGGATCATAATCAGCCTCTGCCGGGCACTTTCGTCATCGAGTATTTCGTTGGGAACAATCAGTATATGACGAAGGTGAGTCTGGTCCTCGATGATGATCTCGCCGCCGCGAACCTCGTCGAGTTTGATCAAGTGGTACCCGCTCGCGCTGCGGACTGGCTCGGAAAATTGACCGGCTTGCATACCAGGGACTATATCTGCGAACAGTGTCGGCAGCTGATCGCCGCTGCGCCACCCGATCGTTCCGCCCTCGAGTGCGCTCTGGCCATCAGAGTAGCTAACAGCGAGTTCGGCGAAGTCGCCACCTGCCTGTAGTCGTTCATAAATCTCCAAGGCCTGGGCCAGTCCCTCGTCGACTTCCTCAAGCGTCGCTGTGGCCGAGACGGATACGAGGATGTGTGAGAGCCTGAAATCCTGGTTTAGGTGAGCTTTGCCTTCCTGTCGGTCGAGGTAATCTTCGAGTTCGCGGGGCGTGACCACGATGCGTGACATGACATCGCGTTGCCGCAGCTGCTCGATTACCAGCTGCTCTCGCATTTCGCTGCGATAGCCGGTGTAGTCGACCCCATCCTCGGCGAGCAGTTCCGGTAGCTGGGTTAACGATACGTTGTTCCGCCGGGCCACGTCGGCAAGCGCCATATTGAGCCCTTCGTCTGTAATCTCAACGCCCAGCCGATCAGCCCGCTGCAACTGAAGCCGCATGATTACCAGCCGTTCCAGCACTTGTCCTGCCAGCACGTCTGGCGGCGGCAACTGTGTATTTTCCGCCATCAGCCGTTGCTGGATCAAAGCGGCTTGCAGCGCGAGTTCGCTTTTTAGCACGACACCGTCGTTGACGATCGCCGCGATACCGTCAAGCAACTGGCCCGTGTCGCTCAAATCGAGGTTTTGTGCAACAGTCGCGTGTATTCCTGCAAGGCTCAGGACTATCGCGGGGATCAGCGAATACGTTTTGTTGTAGTGCAATTTAGTTTTCGCCATAGCCCAGAATACCACGTTCCAGCAGACTGTCGGCAGAGTTACCCACGCTGGAAAAGTTTTTCAACTCCAGTTGTATCGAGAATGAGTTATTCGTTTGGCCAGAGTCACGCTTTATCTCTCGCCGCGCGACCATGCGTATACCCCAGCAGCAGGTTTCATATTCGATTCCCAGGAACCGGTCCAGCGGTTCGTCCTCGCGCAGCGAGTAACTGTAGCGGCCAACGAAATTCCACCGATCTCCGGCCGGAACAGAGAAAGACACATCGGCCTGCTCCAGTCGATCGCGGCGGAAGCGGTAGCCAAGATTCATGATAGTGGTCTGACCGGGACGCCATTGCAGGCGTGCTTCGGCCCTGGTGGTTTCGTGCTCATCCGTATTCCACTGATAGGCCGCGTCGACGTTCCAGTTGCGATAGAGATTCACGCCGATTTCGGCAATGTAATCCGACGAGTTCTTTTTCGTCGGTAGATCGCCGGGCAGCACCACATCCCTCCCGGAAAGAAACTGCGTCCCTCCCAGTGTCGCAGTCAGGCGTTCCTTGCCGGTCGAGGTATCGAGGAACCGCGAAGTCAGGCCGAGAGTCACTTGATTGGTATCGCCGATCCGGTCATACCCGATAAACCGGTTCCGGCGGAACAACTGGACCAGAGTTAAATCGGGAAGAATCGTGTCGAAGACCGGCAGGTCAGCCTGTTCTTCGAACGGTATATAGACGTATTGTGCGCGCGGTTCCAGCGTTACCAGCCATCTCTGCCCCGAGCCTGCCGTGCGTTCGAGCACCAAGCCGGTGTCGAGACTCAGCAGTGGCGCGGTCACGTCGGGATTGTCTGGCGATCCAGGGGTCTGATCGTCAAGCTGGTACTGCGAGTGAAACAAGGCGGCCTTCGGTGTGAGGTAGAAGCCGTTGCGCTCAAACGGCAGGCTTACCTCCGGGAGCAAGTGGAGTCGCAGGCCATTGACGCTTTCCTTGCGATAAAAGAACGTAGCGTCCGTGGTCAACCGATAGTCGAGCCCGAGCAAGCCGTCCTTCCACACGCCGTCGACAGCCAGCTGCGGTGCCCGCTGGTACGGACGCTCGTCGGGCTGGATGGCATCATCAACGATCTGGTAACCCTGGTAACGGAGCAAAACAGACCAGTTGAGGTTGTACCACTCAGCGAACACGCTGCGTTCCAGATTCGTCTGGCTGGTCGATGCCTGTCCGTTGGTGAGGTCCTGAAAATAGTCGGAGTCCGAGACACCCTCGGCGTCAGCGGTTGCGCGCCAGCCTCGACCGAGCATCGATTGGGCCACAACCAGGTAACGCCATCGATCCTCGCCGGTCTTGTCGTCGTCGGGAAGATAATCGCCCCACAGGATTCCGTCGTTGCGTTCTGTCAGGTAGCGAAACTCTGAACCCAGCTGCACGCCGCGTTTGGACATGTAACGCGGTACGAATGTTGCATCGTATTGAGGTGCAATATTCCAGTAATACGGTGCCGCCAGTTCGAATCCCCGCGGGTCGCTGGTTCCAAACTCCGGTATCAGCAGTCCGGACTTGCGCTCATTGGTAACCGGGTAGGTGAAGTACGGCCAATAGAGAAATGGTACGCCCTTGAAGGCTAGCCGGGCATGGCGCGCGGTGCCCATGCCGCGGGCCTGGTCAATCTCGATTTCGCCGGCCCGCAGCATCCAGGCGTTATTGCCAACCGGGCAGGTCGTATAAGTGACCTTTTTGAGTTCCAGCGTGCCGGAGCGGTTAACGTTGATTTCACTGGCGGTTCCCCTGGCCGGAACACCCTGCAATTCGAATTCCGCTTCTTTAAAACTGAACTGGCCCGTAACGGTGTTATAACTTGCGGCATCTCCGTTAACCCGTGTCTGCGGGTCGCGGAATGTGACTTCATCAGTGACCGTAAAATTGCCAGTTGCACTTTCGAATGAAGCGTTACCTGCCGTCAGTGTCCGGTTTCCACTGCGGAGTTCAATCGGACCGGTGAATTTTGCATCCCCCGTGCCAGAAATACTCGCGTCGCCGCTGGTCATTTCGACGACGTCGGTGGTGTCGCTGCCGGTCAACTCGACGACTTCGAGCGCGTCATCATCAGCGGTTTGGGCCGGAGCTGGTTCGAATATCTGGCACGCCTCTTCCATAGTTCTAGGAGGGGCTTGCGTCGCCGGGGTCGTTTGGGCCTGTGCTGTTTCAACAGCATTTAATGGAACAATGATTGCGGCGCAAACAATAGCTTGCCAGCAAGACCGCATTTGCATGAAATGGCCTCTCCGGTTCCCAAATTTAGGGCCTGGACGTGCGCTTGCACGCCTTTAGCCGTAAATCGATCAATGCGACGACCGAACGTGCCCCGTTTCGATTGTCGGCGGCAACGGACGCGGATTCGGGCGCGAGTTCCTCGGCGCTGCATCCCGATCGGGTTAGTATTCGCATAACCAGTAGATCTTCGGTCGGGATGTTTGCTTCGGGCCGGGGTGGCGGGACAATGGTAACAGCATGAAGGCAATGATTCTTGCCGCCGGGCGTGGCGAACGCATGCGTCCGTTGACGGATACCACGGCTAAAGCACTGCTGGCGCCGCTCGGCAAGCCGCTGATCGAATACCAGATTGAGGCACTCGTGCGTGCGGGTATGCGGGACATCGTTATCAACCTGGCTTGGCTGGGAGAGCAAATTCGCTCCCGTGTCGGCCAGGGCGAACAGTATGGCGCCAACATCGTGTACAGCGACGAGGGGCATGCCGCCCTGGAGACCGGTGGCGGGATTCTGAAAGCCCTGCCATTGCTCGGTGAAGGGCCATTCTGGGTGGTGAACGCCGACGTCTATACCGAGTTCGAATTCTCAACACCACGGCTAGCAGATGGCGTGCTGGCTCACCTGGTCATGGTGCCAAATCCTGACCACAATGGCAGCGGTGATTTCGCCCTGGTCGGTGGCCGCATCGTGCCGGACGAAACGCCGGCTTTCACGTTCAGTGGTTTATCGGTTATGCGTCCAGAGCTGCTTCGACATGCGGGTACCGGTATCTTCCCACTCGCACCGGTGCTGACGGCAGCTGCTCTTAAGGATCAGGTTACCGGTGAATTGTTTACCGGGACGTGGCTGGATGTTGGGACACTGCAGCGTTATCGGCAACTGGAAAAGTTGCCTGACCAATAGCGGGCTCATGGACGCTATCTTTAGACAGCCCCAGTTGGAGCAACAAGTGCTGCAACAAATCACCGGCGACGGTTTCCAAGTCGGCAGGCCCGCCGAGATCAACGGTACGGGTTAGCGGAAGACCTTCAAATCCGCAAGGATTTATCCGCTGGAATGGTTCCAGGTCCGTCGTCACGTTCAGTGCCAGACCGTGGTAGCAACAGCCGCGGCGGATCCTGAGACCAAGGCTGGCGATTTTCGCGTCCCCAACGTAAACCCCAGGCGCGTCGCTGCGAAGCTGGCCGGCGATTTCGTAGTCCCGAAGCAGAGCTATGACAGCACTCTCCAGACCACTGACCAGTTGCCGCGGGCCGAGCCTGGCGCGCCGAATATCCAATAAAGGATAAACGACCAACTGCCCGGGGCCGTGATAGGTTACCTGGCCGCCCCGATCTGTCGGGATTACCGGTATGTCCCCGGCCTCCAGCACGTTGTGTCGCTGGCCACTAATTCCGAGTGTGAACACCGCAGGATGTTCAAGGAACCAAAACTCATCGTTGGTATCGCGATCCCGCAGTTCAGTGAAGCGACGCATAGCACGGTATGTCTTCGCATAGTCCTGCAGCCCCAAGTAACGGATGACGTTGGTTTTCTCCATATTTCTATTCAGAACAACATCATTACGTGCTCGTCGGCCTGCAACGCTAAGTAGACATCATCCAGCTGCTGCCGGCTTTCTGCAGTGATGGTTACCGTCAGCGAAACAAATGATCCTTTACTGCTTGGCTGCGTGCGGACATCGTCCTCGGGAATCTCACCTGCATGCTGGGTAATAATGGCCAAAACGTCCGGACGAAACTCGGGTGTGTCTCGGCCCATGACCTTAATCGGAAATTGGCAAGGAAATTCGAACAGGGTTTCTGTCATTTTTCTGGTTCGACAATACCCGATCCGGCGTTATCTATGTAATTGCTAATGAGACCTTTGACGCGGTTCCAAACCGGGCCTGGCTTACCGTCGCCTACCGGTGATCCATCCAGGTGTGTGACCGGCACGACTCCACGCCCGGCGCTCATCAACCACAGTTCGTCCGCAGTCCGCAGGCGTTCTTCAGAAATCGCTTCTTCACGGCAACTTAAGCCCGCCTCCGTCGCCAACGTCAGCACGAGTTGACGTGTCGTTCCGGGGAGAAGTTCCGGGCCATTGTTGCGGGTCACCAGTACCCCGCCCTCGACAATGATCACGGAGCTTACACTGGCCTCGGTGACGTATCCGTCCCGGATCAGAATCGCATCATCGGCGCCCGCTTCCACTGCCTGCTGCCGGGCCAGGACATTTGCCAGCAGGGCTGTTGACTTGATGTCGCAACGGGCCCAGCGCAAATCGGGCAGCGTGATGGCGGTAACCCCGCTATCCCAATAATCCGTACCCGCAATTCGCGATGCCATTCCAAAAACCGTCGGGTCGATGCCGTCCGGTACCGCGTGATCACGTCCGGTATCAGCGCCGCGACTGATCTGGATATAAATTCCGAGGTTGCCGCCGCTATTCTGTTCGATAAGCGACTTGACAATGCTGCTCCATTCTTCGGGCGTATGGGGATTGACCATACGAATTTCGCTAAGGCTGCGTTCCAGGCGTGCGAGGTGCTCTTTTAGCAGCAATGGCTTACCGCCGTGCACGGGTATAACTTCGTAGACGGCGTCGCCGAACAAAAAGCCGCGATCCAGAGGCGAGATATGCGCTTCTCGAATATTTTGAAAGCTGCCGTTCAGGTAAACGATGGAGAGAGCGTCTGACAAACCTGATTCCTATTGTCGCAACGCTGCCTGTCGCGTCCGCTACTAAAGGTGACTACTCAAACCACAGTAACACCGTATCGCGCGAGCGTTGCCAAAAATTCCCGTCTTCAACGTCGGTCAGGCTGTACAAATCGGCTGATGCTAATGCTTGCTCATCTAAAACGACTCTAATTTGACCAAGTTGCTGCGATGGATCCAGCGGTGCCATCAAACGAGCAGGCACGTCCACAGCAGCTTCGAGCTGATCGTAGGAGCCCTTGGGGACAGTGACATAGAAGTCGTCCTTGACCCCGAGTTCAGTCAACTCACGGGATCCTTTCCAGACGCGCGCTTCGGTGACGGCTCCGCCGGCGGGGTAGAGTAACCGGGTTTCGAAAAAGCGAAAGCCATAATTCAGCAGAGTTTGAGATTCTCTTGCCCGAGATTCCTCGCTCCGGTTTCCTAGCACAACCGCAATAAGTCGCATTCCGTCACGCACTGCCGAAGATGCCAGGCAATATCCCGCGGCTTCCGTATAGCCGGTCTTCAGTCCATCAACACTCGGGTCACGCCACAGCAAGGAATTGCGATTGGGTTGTTTAATATCGTTATAGCTAAACTCCTTCTGGGAGTACCAGCGGTAGTATTCCGGATACTCTGTGATGATCGCTTGAGCCAGCTTGGCGATGTCCGCTGCCGATGTGTAGTGATCCTCAGCCGGCAATCCGGTGCTATTGACGTAGTGCGTTTCAGTCATGCCGAGCTCGGCAGCCAGCTGGTTCATCAGGTCTGCAAAAATTTCCTCGGAACTGGCGACATATTCAGCTAGCGCGACACTCGCATCATTCCCCGACTGCACGATCATTCCCTGCAGGAGCAGTTCGACGGATACGCGCGTGCCGACCTCGATGAACATGCGGGAGCCTGGCGTTCGCCATGCTTTTTCGCTGACCAAAACCTGATCGGACAACTCCATCTGGCCGGATTCAAGTGCTCGGAATACGGCGTATGCCGTCATTAGTTTGGTGATACTGGCCGGCTCCAAACGCTCATTTGCTGCCTTGCTGGCCAGAACCCGCCCGCTTTGTTGGTCAATCAGCAAGTAGCCGCGGGCGCTCAGCGGTGGAGGCGCCGGGGTAACAACCTGGGCGGCCAGCAGGGCCGGAACCAGAATCAGGATACTGGAGAAAATCAGTCCTAAAAGTTTGTGTTTCATAGATGCTTGACACACGGGTTTATTTGCACACGGGGCCGTATTCTAGCCCGATATCGAATCGGGACGGGTTGTCGAACGGGAATGCCTCGAAGCTGTCCTCAGCCGTCCGGCAGTTTGGCCGGGGCACGGTTCGAGAGCGATTGGGAAACCGCTGGAGAAGCTTCCACGACGAGATGGCCCCCCATAACATTCAGCGCTTCGACTCGATTGACCAGTTGTTGGTATTCGTCCACCGTTCCGATGGGACCAATGCGCACCCGGTACAGCGCGGGCGCCACCCCAGGCTCGTAATGGATAAAGATGTCAATCAGCCCGTCGGACTGCAAGCGACTTTTCAATAACTGCGCGTTGATCGATTCGCCAAAGGCGCCAACCTGAAGGTAGGCCACAGCGAGCGTCGGTGCCGCCTTGTAGGTGGCGGGCTGTTCTATCCCGTTTGCCGCCACGGCAGCATCGCTGGCTGGTGTTTGTGCGGGCACGCTAACAGGGTACCCGGCGTTGGAACCCGTCACCGCCACGATCTCAACCGGCGTGGTACCGGATCGAAGCATGTCGAGTTTACGGGCCGCCGAGTACGACAGATCAATGATCCGTCTTGGAACGAATGGACCCCGGTCATTCACTCTCACGACCACAGTTCGGCCATTTTTCAGGTTGGTAACCTTCACCGTGGTGG